>NZ_JBFUIU010001349.1:0-1650 GCF_056401695.1 Variovorax sp. P4_D9 | reverse complement strand
AACTGCTGCGGCCCGTGACGCTGGAATTGGGTGGCAAGTCCGCTGCGATCATCCTGGACGACGCCGACCTCGACGCAGTCGTCCAGGGCCTGCCAATGGCCAGCCTCTTGAACAACGGCCAGGCCTGCTACAACGGGACCCGCATCCTGGCGCCGGCGAGTCGCTATGGTGAGGTACTGGAGGCCGTGGTGGCGATGGTTCGGTCGTTCAAGGTCGGTGATCCGATGGATCGCGCCACGACCATGGGGCCGATGGCGTCATCGGCGCACCGGGACCGGGTCGAGGGATACATCGCCAGGGGCAAGACCGAAGCGCGGCTGGTGGCCRGTGGCGGCCGCCCAGCGGGACAGGAGCGCGGGTGGTTCGTCGAACCTACCGTATTTGCGGACGTGGACAACGGGGCCGTCATCGCGCAGGAGGAGATCTTTGGACCGGTATTGTCGATCATCAAGTACCCGGACGATGCGGATGCCGTGCGTATCGCCAACGACTCGGGCTTCGGCTTGGGCGGCTCGGTATGGAGCCGTGATGGCGGCCGAGCGCTGGCGCTGGCACGTMAGGTGCAGACCGGCACCATCGGTATCAACGGCTACATGCCCTCGTTGGGCGCCCCCTTCGGTGGCGTCAAGGCAAGCGGCATGGGCCGGGAGTTTGCGCCGGAGACGATGCAGAGCTATCAGCAGCAGAAATCGATTTACGTGATGGGCTAGACACGCTGGTCGCTCGGTAGGCGAAGGCAGACCCGTCGCTGGTATCGTGGATTGCGCATTTGAGCGCGCCGAGCGACATGCGGCGGATTGTGCAGTCGTACATCGACCGCCTGCAGTAGGCGTTTCAGGTAACGCCGTGCTACACCTTTCGCTGCAACCAATCCTTCTCGCGCAGTTGCGAAGTGGTGTTCATCGAGGGCATAGGTATGTTCGGCCGGGCCCGGGCGGCCTGACAACGCGCTGGTGCGGTGCGTGGACGAGAAGAACCGCCGMGATGCGCCGAGTAAAATTTAAGCAAATCAATAAGTTGGCGGCGCTGCGCGATGTTGAGGTTCTACAGCTTGGTTGCGCAGCCGCAGGCATCGTAGCAGGTGAGGGAACATAGCCGCTATCGTCAGATTCGCAGATACGGCTCCAACAGTTGGTCCAGCCTGCCGATGTTCTGAATGGCCCAAACAAAAGCCCGGCACCGCGACTCCTTCAACATCCTGCGGGTCTCATCGTTCTCCTGGTCTGAGAAGCGGCCAATGGCCTCATCAACCTCGTAAAGCCGTTCAAGCACTTTTCGCAAGAAGGTCTGAACTTCCGAGTCAAATAGCCACTTGGCGTCCGCAATGGCGCCCGCCGCTTCAGAGATGTGGTCACGCTTGTACAGCTCCGCGTGCGATGGGCGTGCGGGCTTCCGGACCGCTTCATAGACCCTAAGGCGCCGCTCGAACAATTCCAGCTTCAGTTTGTCGTTGGCGGTCTTCCTTTGCAGGTACTGAAGCGTCGCAGCAATCGCCGCAGCCGCTAGCAGGGTGCTGAAATACCTCTGCCACCGGTCGACGCGTGACAGCCTCAAACGTTAGAAGTTGATCCCCCGACAGTTGCAAATCAAGACCCAGACGATGCGCGGAGCCGATACCTTCACCGAGAGCTTGTTCACGATGCGCCGCCT
>NZ_JBFUIU010001348.1:0-1652 GCF_056401695.1 Variovorax sp. P4_D9 | reverse complement strand
GCCCCGGCCCTGGCACAGGATGCCGCGCCCGCGCGCCCAGCGCACGATGTCCTCGACCGTCAGGAAGTAGGCCTCGTACTCGAGCTGCCGGATGATGGACAGCTCGTGCTCGATCTGGGCACGCACCTTGTCGGGGAGCATCGACGGGAAGCGTCTGGCCGCACCTTCATACGCGAGCTTGCGCAGGTAGGAGGGCGCCGTCTCGCCCGCCGGCACGATCTCCTCGGGGTACTCGTAACGCAGCTCCTCCAGGCTGAAGGTGCACCGGCGCGCGACCTCGACGGTCTCGCGCATCCACGCGTCGGGGAAGGCCTGGCGCAGGTAGGCCCGCCCGCGCAGGTAGGCCTCGCCGTTGGCCTGGAGCTCGAACCCGCACTGGCTGACCGGCCGGCCCACGCGCACGGCCGTGACCACGTCCTGCAGGGGCTTGCGCAGGCGGGTGTGCATCACGGGACTGGCCGTGGCCACGATGCGCAGCCCCGTCAGCTCGGCCACCTGCTCGATGATCCAGCAGCGCAGCTCGTCGTCGTTGTCCATCGGCCGCGGCTCGAGCAGCCAGGCGCGGCCGTCGAACCAGGTCTTGAGCCACATGGCCTTGGCGAACAGCGTCTCGACGGTCTCGTCGCGCTCCGGCAGCAGCAGCGCGATGYAGCCGGGGAGACCGGCCAGGTGCGGCGCCTTGGCGGTCTTGCCCTCGAAGTCGGCGACCAGAGCGAGGTACCGGCCCTTCTCGGCACGGCGGCGGGCCAGCGTGATCGCCTCGCACAGGTTGCCGTAGCCGCGCCGGTCCTGGGCCAGGAAGACGATGCGCGCGTGCGGGTGGCCGCCGGCCGTGGTCAACAGGATCTCGCTGCCGACGATGAAATGGATCCCGCACTCGTGGGCGGCCAGGTGCGCGCGGACAACGCCGGAGACCGAGCATTCGTCGGTGAGGGCGATCGCGGTGTAGAGCTTCGCCGCGGCGCGCTCGACCAGTTCCTCGGGCTCGGAGGCGCCGACCAGGAAGCTGTAGTTGGAGCGGCAGTAGAGTTCCGCATAGGGAGGAGGGGGACCAGACATACTGGGAAAAGATACAGTATTTAACGCCTAAGTCATAGGCAAAAATACTGGTTGGATGTACAGTTCATCCATGGACCCCGTGGCCGCCGAGATCTCTGCCGAGATCACTGCCGAAATATGGATCGCCGCCTGCGCGCATGAGCTGCACAGGCGCTGGCGCACGGTCGACCCCGAACAGCTCGACGAGGTCGCGGCCGATCTCTGGCGGGACGAGCGGCTGCGGGCGATGTCGCCCGCGACGGCGGCCGTGGCGTGGCTGGCCCCGGTTGCCTACGAACCGGGCTCCAGCACAATGCGCTGATGTGCAGCCACTACCAGGCGGAGAAGCGCCGCAAGCAGATCGAGAAACACTTCGGCATCCACTTGCCGCCGAGCTGGGAGCGGCCGCCGGGTGGCCTGCACATCTACCCGACGCAGATGGCGCCCTTCATCCGCCGGCCACCCGAGCGTGAGTCGGGCGACGAGGCGGTGCCGGACTTCGAGGTGATCGAGGGCCACTTCGGGCTGCTGCCCGGCTTCGCCAAGGAAGTGAAGTACGGCCTGCAGACGTACAACGCGCGCACCGAGACCGTGCGCGAGCTGGCGACTTTCAA
>NZ_JBFUIU010001347.1:0-1652 GCF_056401695.1 Variovorax sp. P4_D9 | reverse complement strand
ACGCATGTCCACGCGCGCTACTCGCTGATCGAAGTCACCCGCCGTTTCCTTTCCCTCTATCCGCAGGTGAAGCTCGAGTTCACCGTGGGGCCTCCCGCGCAGATCCTCGCGGGGGTGACTGCGGGAACCATCGACATCGGCCTTTGCACCCTCCCCGATTCCATGCCCAAGGGCGTTGTTTCGATGGAAGCCTACGAGATCGACCGCTGCCTGATCGTGCGCCCGCGGCATCCCCTGTTGAAGATGGGGAAGCTGACCATGGAACAGATCGCGCGCTGGCCGCTCATCACCTACGACAACAGCTACACGTCCGGATCGGTGGTGCAGCGCGAGTTCCAACGGCATGGCATCACGCCATGGGTCGTGATGCGGGCCATGGACGCCAGCATCATCAAGGCCTACGTTGCTGCCGGCGTGGGGGTCGCCGTACTGCAGAAAATGGCGTTCAATGCGCAACTGGACAGGGACTTGCGCTCCGTGCCGGTCGGTCACCTGTTTCCGTCTTCGAGCGCGATGATCAGCTTGCGAAAGGATCACCTGCTGAAGCCCTTCGCATTCGACTTCATCCGGATGGTGGCGCCCAAATGGTCACGCGAGGCTATCGAGGCGCGGCTTCACTGACACCTCAGCCGGCCTCCCAAAAGTCGTTTGACGTCCGGCCCTGCATGGTCTAAAGTCGTTTGACATCAAACGATATTCCGACTCGGTCACCGAGCCGGCGGACACAGGAGACACCATGAAACCACTGAACCGGGCGCTGGCGTGGGTGGCGGGCCTCGCCCTCGCCACGGCAGCCGTCGCGCAAGGCGCTGCGGCCCCCGCGGCATCGACGGGCGCCGCAGCCTACCCGACCAAGCCGATCCGCGTCATCGTGCCGTACGCGCCGGGGGGTGGTGGCGACACCGTGTTCCGAACCATCACCGAGCCCCTGGCCGTTCGCGTCGGGCAGGCGGTCTTCATGGAGCACCATTCAGGCGCCGGCGGCACCATCGGACTCGATGTGCTGGCGCATGCGGCCGCCGACGGCTACACCATCGGCGTCGGCAGCAGCGACGCCGTGGCGTTGGCGCCCAACTTCTATCCGAAGCTCGGCTACGACCCGGTCAAGGACCTGGTGCCGATCGCCATCGTGGCCGAGATGCCGCTGGTGCTGATGGTCAAGAGCGACTCGCCCATCCAGTCGCTGGCCGACCTGCTGGCAAAGGCCAGGACCAAGCCGGGTTCGATCAGCTATGGAACGCCCGGTCGCGGCTCGTCACCGCACCTCATGGGCGAGTTGCTGGCGCGCGGTGCCAAGGTCGAACTCAATCACATTCCGTACAAGGGGACGGGGCCGGCTATCCAGGACCTGCTGGGCGGACACGTCGACTCGGTCGTCGTGTCGGGCTTCGATTCGGTGCCGCTCGAGAAGGCGGGCCGCGTGCGCACCATCGCGGTCACGGGCACTCAGCGCTATCCGCTGCTGCCGCAGACGCCGACCTTCCGCGAAGGCGGTGTCGCGACGCTCGATTACCTGCGCGTGTGGTTCGGCCTGTTCGCGCCCACATCGACGCCGCGCGCATCGGTCGACCGGCTCGCTGCCGAGATCGACGCCGTCGTTTCGAGCCCGGACTTCTCGCGGCGGGCCTCCGAACTCGGCTTCGTGCCGGTCA
>NZ_JBFUIU010001346.1:0-1654 GCF_056401695.1 Variovorax sp. P4_D9 | reverse complement strand
GCGCCCAGCAGCGCATTGCGCAGGCGCTCGGACTCCATCTCGACCACCGCCTGCTGCGCCACTTCAACGTAGTGCACCCGCTCCAGCGCGATCGCAATCTGCCGCGCCAGCGTGTCGAGCTGTTGGGCCTGCTCCGGAATCAGCAGCCAGCGCAAGTGCAAGGGTTCGAGCGCGAGTACGCCGCGCACCCGCATCGGCGCCTTGAGCGGCACGTAGTGCCATGGTTGCGCCGCGAGCGTGGCCGTGGCCAAGCCAGCCGGCTGCCCATGGCGGAAGGCCCAGTCGGCGACGCTAGGATCAAAGCCGGGCGGCGGCGCAGCGGGCATCAGCAGCCGGTCGTTGGCGTCCGTCACCAGCACCAGCGCATGGCCGCCGAAATGACCTGTTCATGGCGTCACCACCGCCGGCAAACTTCCCCGTCATTCCAGATCCTTCTCGGCAAGAAACTTGGAAACCAAGTCGGCGATCTGAACGTTGTTCAGGTCCGACATGAGGAAGTGCGTGTTGCCCTTGATGCCGATTTCCGGCAGATGGATCAGGGTCACGTCGCCGCCGTGCTTGTTGACCGTGTCCCGCCACAGGCGGGCCATCATTAGCCGGGCTCGCCAGCTGTCCTGGGCCGGCAGGTCGATCGACCGATCAGGAATGTTGTCGCCGTAGAGAACCAGGATCGGAATCCGCGTCAAGGCCATGAACTGCGACATGGGCACGGCGGCGCCTTGCACCGTGTCGAACGCGCTAGGAACCGGCGCAGGCACTAGAACACCGGACCCTTGACCGGGGCGCCCGAGATGCGAGTTTGGTTGGCGATGCCCGCTGACAGCAGGGCTTCACCCGTTGGAATGGCCCGGCTGGGCTCGCGCCCCGGGGCGTCCTGAATTCCACGTTGCTTGCGATCCTCCACCACCTTCATCAGTTCGCCCAGCGCGTTGAGGCTGCGTGGAAAGCCGACGTATGCGTAAAGCTGCACCAGAATTTCCTTGGCCTCGCTGACGGTGAGGCCCGCATCCAGCCCTTGGTTCAAGACGGCGTTGAGCTTGGGCATATCACTGGTGGCCATAAAGGCCGCGACCAGGGGAATGGCCTGTTGCTTTGCGGACAGCGTGTCCGAAGCGACTTGAGTGCTGGTCATGGCTTTCGGTGCCTCGGTGTTTTGAGCGGCGAGGCTCGGCGCAAGCATCAGGGCAAGACTCAGCGCCAGGGCGGCCGTTAGCGGACCGGTCTTGCGATATTTCGCGAGCTTCGTGTGTGTCATCAGTTCGTTGCTCCTTAGGCACTCTTACCTCTACGTACATCGGCACGTTCAGGTGTGCCGTATGCGAAAGATCAAGGTCAGCCACGACGGCCTTGTTTGCTTCCTCGTTAAAGATGAGATCGTAAGGAAAGCGGCCAATTCGATTAAGCCCAATTCCGCATGAACTACTGAGATGAATTCATGAATAGCATGGGTCTGACTTGCAGTGCCAAGCGGTGACCCAGCACCGCGCCCCGTGCCGACAGCTTCCACGTCACGCAGGAATTTCTGGCTACATGCTGGGCGTGCGTCGTGTCGGCATCACGCTCGCCGCTGCCTGTACTGGTTGGGGAACAGCGCAGAACCCTTGGGGTTGCCTAGCGCGTCGCTTCCCACACGCCTACGACACCACGGTAAGAG
>NZ_JBFUIU010001345.1:0-1656 GCF_056401695.1 Variovorax sp. P4_D9 | reverse complement strand
ACGTCATGGAGATGGGCCGGTCCGACTCATAGCCTAGTAGGCATGACTCAGACCCCATCACTTGCCGATCTGCCGATCACCCATCACTTCGGCGGCGGCGTGTACTCGAAGGAGACGCGCGTCGCTGCTGGCTTTATCCTGATCCAGCACAAACACGAACACGACCATCTTTCCATCCTTGCATCCGGGACCGCCGAACTTCTGATCGACGGCGTCCGCTCCGAACTGACCGGCCCGGCGTGCCTCACGATCAAGGCCGGCAAACATCACGGCGTGAAGGCTCTCACCGATGTGGTCTGGTTCTGCATCCACGCGACCGACTGCACCGACGCGGCCGAGGTTGACGAGGTTCTCATTGCTGACCCTGACAACGCGCAAATGGCGTCGATGGTGGAGGCGTTGCAGTGAGCCATATTCGAATGCTGTGGACGGGGGTCGATGTGGCTCCTATGCGGGATGCTCTCGCCGCTCATCCCGGGCTGTGGGACCAGAACACCGGCCGTACCGCCCCGGAAGATTCGCCCCATCACGGCCTTTCCGACATCTGGGCTCGACATGCCGATCCAGCCACCATGCGTGAGGACGGGTCGCACGATTCGGTTTGGTATCCCTGCGCAGACGTATTGCCAGTGCGCGATCTCGTGTATCCGCTGATGGCGAAAGTGCGCGGCGACCGCCTCGGTGGCGTGTTGATCACTCGCATCAAGCCGGGACAGATCTGCAAGCCCCACACCGACCCTGGCTGGCATGCGCGGTACTACCAGAAGTTCGCCGTGCAGATCGACGCTGCGCCACGGCAAGCGTTCCAATTCGAGGGGGAATCTCTGGTCACGGAGCCCGGGGATGTGTACTGGTTCGACAACGCGCACACCCACTGGGTGACGAACAACAGCCGGACCGACCGAATCACCATGATCGTCTGCATCAAGACGGAAGGAGCCTGATATGCCTTGGGGAGCAGCAATCGGCGCGGGCGTATCGGCTCTCGCAAATCACGCACTGTCGAGCGGCAGCAGCACCAACGGCGGTGCAGGCACGCAGACGCAGACGAAGGAACCATGGCTTCAGGCTCAGCCGTGGATCATGAACAACCTGCAAACAGGCCAAGCCCTGCAAAACCGCTATGCGGCTCAGCCGTTCAGCGATCAACAGCAGCAGGCCTACCAGAACCAGAACAACCAGTCCGCATACATGCGCGCTGCCGTTCCGTCACTTCTTGGCCAGATCCAGAGCCAGCAAGTCGGCTTCGACCGCAGCAACCCGAACGCTCGCCCGAACGCCTTCAGCTTCGATGGTCTGTTGTCGGCCGCGAGGGACGGAAGCCAGGCGGTCCAAGCGCAGCAGCCCGCACAGCCGCAGGGTCAGGGTCTTCTTTCGATGTTGACCAGCGCTCCGTCGTCTGCTCCGCTGAACCTGAACCCCGCACCCGCGCCGGCTGCTGCCGGTGATTTCCATCAGCAGACGCAGAGCACAAACCCTGCCGATCAGTACATGTCGATCCTGCGCGCCGGGATGACAGCGGATCAATTCGCCAAGGCGGGCTATGACCCGAACGCCGGCATGAACGGCAGCTACGGTGATTTCAAGTACGGATCGCCGATGCCGCAACCCGGAACCAAGGCACACCGGGACATGAACGAATACTTCGCCTATGGC
>NZ_JBFUIU010001344.1:0-1658 GCF_056401695.1 Variovorax sp. P4_D9 | reverse complement strand
TGGAACGCCTGTGTGTGTCATCGAGACGCTGGAGGTCGAGGTCTTGCCGTTCGAGCAAGTCAGCGCCGAGTTCGCCGCCACCGAGGGTGAAGGCGACGGGTCTCTGGAGTATTGGCGACGCGTTCACTGGGCTTACTTTGGCCGACAGTGCGCGCGCGTTGGTCGACAACCAAGTCAGGTCATGCCTGTCGCGTGTGAGCGGTTCAGTGTCATCTACAGAGCCAGCACTTGAAGGTACGGCCTCAGTATGTCCGCCTGCAACTCAAGGGGCCTGTCCCCCCCCCGAATCTTGCGGCCCGAACGCTCGGGGCGATTTGAAACTTCGTGGCGCTCAAGCGCCGCATCGACAACTGGCGATGGGCTGGCGTACCGTTCTTCCTGCGCACCGGCATCCGCCTGGACAAGCTGAGCCGGGCCGCAATGCTCGGCTACGCCATCGGACCAAGAAGCACCCGACAGGCTGTCGATGAGGCGCCAATCCAGATCACAGAAGCGGCATGCCGGGGTCGCCCTTCTGCACGGCACGCTGGTAGGCCTCCCGCCCTGCGATGCGCTGCAGGTAGGCCAGGATGTTCGGATACGGTGAGAGATCGAAGGGCATGAAATGGCGCATCGTCGTCGACGAGAAGAAGGTCATAATGTCCGCGGCGGTGAAGTTCTCGCCGGCCAGGAAGGGTGCCTCGCCGAGTCGCTTCTCGATCAGCGCGAAGGCGCCCACAAGCCGGCCGCTCAGGCGGGCGGCGATGGGGTTGTCGGGCGGCAGGCCCAGTCGCCGCAGGCCCATGTTCGGTTGGAAATTCCCGTTGGCGTAGTGCCACCAGAAGATGTAGTCAACGTAGTCCGGGTGGTCCGGTCCGAGCGTCAGCCGGCCGTTCCGTACCTCGCGATGATGTACTCCATGATCGCGCCGGACTCCGCAAGCAGGAGAGCCCCGTCGCTGATCACGGGCGCCGTGCCCCGCGGGTGCAGCGCGACGAGTTACGGCGGTGCCAACCCGGTGGCCGGATCCCGCACATAGTGCTTGAGTTCGTACGTCAGGCCGAGCTCTTCGCAGAGCCACACGATACGCTCTGATTGCGACTTGCCGAGATGGTGGACGGTCAGCACGGTTCTTCCTTGAAGGTGGGACGCTCGATCGTCGCAGGTGTGTGTGCTTCGAGCCTCCGAGGACGCAGCGGTTGCGGCCACGATGCGCCCCGTTGCGGGCCTTCGCAGAGATAGGCCGCCAGCGCATACTGCGCCTCTTGCCGTTCACAAGGCCGACCGTGAATGCTGACATCAGACCGTTTCGCATCGCCGTCGCCGACGAGGTGCTCGCAGACCTGCAGGCGCGCCTGCGAAACACGCGCTGGCCGGAAGCCGAGTTGGTGGATGACTGGAGTCAAGGCGCTCCGCGCGCCTGGGTCCAGGACATGTGCCGCTACTGGGCCGAGCACTATGACTGGCGTCGCCGTGAGACAGCACTGAACCGGTTCGACCAGTTCATCACCGAGATCGACAGCCTCGACGTGCATTTCATCCATGTGCGCTCGCCGCACGCCAGCGCGCTGCCGCTCCTCATCACGCACGGCTGGCCGGGCTCGGTGGTCGAGTTCCACAAGGTGATCGAGCCGCTCATCGATCCGACCCGGTTGGGAGGCAGCCCTGCCGATGCATTC
>NZ_JBFUIU010001343.1:0-1660 GCF_056401695.1 Variovorax sp. P4_D9 | reverse complement strand
TCGCAAAGCGATCATCGTCCAGCCACTCCGGCTTTTCCAGCGCCTTGGTGAGGCCGATCCATTCCTTGTTGCTCATCACCGCAACCGTCATGTAGCCGTCCTTCGTTTCATAGATCAGATCGATGAAACTTGCGGCCTCCTGGTTGCTCATGGTCTTGTCCGGGTAGGTCTGGGCACCCATGTCGGAGGCCCAGAGGAAATAGAGGATGGAATCCAGCATGGAGATGCGCAGGTGCTGGCCCTTGCCGGTGCGCAGCTTCGACACCAGCGCGGCTGAGATCGACTGGGCCACCGTCACCGCGGCGAGCTTGTCCGGAAGCACCGTTCGGATCAGGCGCGGCCGCTCGAGATCGGAGCCTGCCTGGACGGTGGTGAGGCCGGAGACCGCCTGGATGATGGGGTCGTACACGGGCTTGCCGACCCATGGTCCGACGTCACCAAAGCCGCTGATCGAGGCGTAGATGATCTCTGGAGCGACCGAGCGGATGTCGGCCTCGCCGACACCGAGCCTGTCCACTACGCCCGGGCGGAAGTTCTGCATGAAGACGTCGGCGCTCTTTGCGAGGTCGAGAACGATGTCCCGGCCCATCTCGGTCTTGACGTCCACCGTGACCGAGCGCTTGTTGCGATTGATGTTCAGGAACATCGCCGACATGCCGGCGCGCTGGTTGCCCAGCGAGCGCACATGGTCGCCGCTGTTGGGCACCTCGACCTTGATCACGTCGGCGCCCTGGTCGGCCAGGATCATCGCTGCCCATGGACCCGACAACATGGTCGTCATGTCCACGATGCGGATGCCCGCGAGAGGTCCACTCATTTCTTGTCTCCTGGTTGTCGCCGCCGGTCTCTTCATCCTGCAGCGAGAAGTTGTCTTGTCCGATGCCTGAACAATAGACATTCCGGCGAGACAAGACTAGATGGCGCCAAACGGAATTAGAGTACGGCAGAATCGGACAATTGAATTACGCACGGAGAGGCTTGAATGCTCAAGGAGCTGTACCGGATGGCCGTGTTCGCGCAGGTGGTCGAACAGGGGTCGTTCTCGAAGGCGGCGGTGACGCTGGGCCTTGGCAAGTCGGTGGTCAGCGCCCACGTGGCCTCGCTGGAGGCACGCCTCGGCACGCAACTCATCAGCCGAAGCACGCGCGCGCTGTCGCTGACCCAGGAGGGAAGCGCGTTCTACGAGAACTGCCGGCAGATGGTGGCCGCGGGCGAAAACGCATTCGCCACCGTGGAGTCGCAGCGGGTGGGCGCGAGCGGATCGATCCGGCTCACGTGCTCCTACAACTTCGGCGTCAGCTTCCTGATCGCGCAGTTGGCGGCATTCAGGAAGATCCACCCCGACGTGTCTTTCGACCTCGTGCTGGAGGATTCCGTGTCCAACATCATCGAGGAGCGCTTCGATCTTGCGCTGCGGGTCGGGCGGCTGGCCGACACCGGGCTGTTCGCCGCGGAGTTGGGGACCTGCCGCATGCTGCTGTGCGCCTCGCCGCAGCTGCTGCGCGCGTCACCCCGGGTTGCCGAGCCCGATGACCTGCTGCGCCTGCCCTGGGTCAGCATCACGCAGCTTCCGCACCCGGAGAAGCTGCACCTTGAGCACGTGAAAAGTGCGCAGCGCGTGGTCCTGTCCGTGCACCCGACGGTCAAGACGCATTCGGGC
>NZ_JBFUIU010001342.1:0-1663 GCF_056401695.1 Variovorax sp. P4_D9 | reverse complement strand
GTTTGGGGCCGCTGCAGCCTGATAGGGCTATCACGAGCAACGCAATCACGAAACGAGAGGTCGATGTCATCGCTCGCCTCCTACCTTACTCTCGACCTGCTGAAGAGCGACTTCGCGTGCGTCAGGTTTGTGAGGCCGGCACCGAGGGATCCCCCGCTTCCACCCGTCAGCGACGCGCAAATGGTCGGGATCTGCAGGAACATGAAGAACATCGCCATCGAGATCAGCAAGATGGGAATAGTGATCGCGGCGACGTTCAAGCCTGACCCACGCACCCCCAATAGGTTTGCGACCATGTTGAGCACCCCACCACCGCCGCMAGTCCCGCCCAGCGTGTTGTTCAATGTGCCCAAATAACTGTTCACGATGCCGATGAACATGAAGATGAACAGCGCACTGAACACGTGATAGAAGACGAAGTACAGCCCGGTGTTCAACCACGAGTAGAAGTAGTTTCGGGTCTGAGGAAGGACCAACGCGAGCACGAAGAACGGTCCCACTGCGAGGACCATGCTCAACCCAAGCTTCGAGAAGATGACGGAGAAGAGAGCGGCTGCGAGGAGCAAATAGACGGCGACAATGACAAGGACGCCCATAAGGAACAACGCTATGGCTGGCCCAATGGCGAGTTCCTTAACAAGATTGCTTCCGGCAGTGAACATCGCGGAAACCAAATCCACCACCTTCTCGTTCACCTGCCCGAGTAGATCAGGCGCGTTCGTCGCCGAGCTGCTCATCGCCGACGTCAGCGCGGACGGGAGATCGAAGATCGGTCTGGCGACCCAGTTCAGGTATCCGTTCCCCATGATGTAAAGCACCACCATAAATCCGACGAATTTCAGCAACCAGTCGGTGATCGGCATGGCCACTTTTCCTTCGATGATCAGGTAGCACCAGATCAAAAGGCAGATGCCGAGCAACACCCATGCAATGGGAATTACGTAGCCGGAGATCCCCGCCGCAGCGGACTCATAGAATCCACCGAGCGCTCGATCAAACTTCGTATAGATGTCGGCAATGATGTTGTCGGCCATGAGGCACTCCAACCATCAGAAGTTGAGTTTCATAGGTTTCCGCAGCGCGCCGACTTCATCTTGCGCCGTGCAGGCGGCAGCACGCTTTCCGGTCTTTTCCATCTCTGAACTGCACGCGGCATTCAGCTCTATGAGCGGCCCAAGGTTTCCCTTGTCTGCCTCGGCGGCGATGAACTTCGGGTCGAACTTGATAGCCTCGACCGCTGCTTCCTGTTTGCCGCACCCCGCGACCAGAAGGACTACGGTCAGCACTGCAGCTTGCTTAAACGATTGCTTCTTCATGATTTTCAGAACCTGATGCCACCGGCCGACCCACGGGTCATGCCAGCATTGAAGTTGTCAATGGCTGATTGCTGCTGCAGGCGACGGTCGGCCTCTTCCATCGCCTGGATCGTCGACAGCTTGATCTGCTCGTTCTGCATGCGCACTGTCTCGACCTGGATGCGCGCTTGAACTTCGGAGATGGCCTTCTGGTCGGTGGACGCGTTGATCGAGCCGACGAAGGTCTGGAGGTTGCGAATGTTCTCGGAGGCCTTGCGGTAGCCCATGTCGCCGATCTGCTTTTGCAACGCGAGCTGCTGCCACTGCTGCGTGCATGCGGTGCGCATGGAGGCGTCGCTGTTCAGCTC
>NZ_JBFUIU010001341.1:0-1666 GCF_056401695.1 Variovorax sp. P4_D9 | reverse complement strand
AGGGAGGCCTGACATGGATATCTTCAACGCATTGATGCATGGGTTCGCGCTGGCGATCACGCCCGCGAACCTTCTCTGGTGCTTGATCGGCTGCGCCCTGGGCACCGCCGTCGGCGTGCTGCCCGGTATCGGGCCGGCGGTCGCGGTGGCGATGCTGCTGCCGATCACCGGCAAGGTCGACATCACGGCCTCGATGATCTTCTTCTCGGGGATCTACTACGGCGCCATGTACGGCGGCTCGACCACCTCGATCCTGCTGAACACGCCGGGCGAGACGGCCAGCATGGTGACCGCGATGGAGGGCAACAAGATGGCCAAGAGCGGGCGTGCGGGCGCCGCGCTCGCGACCGCCGCGATCGGCTCCTTCGTGGCCGGCACGATCGCGACCGTCGTCGTCACGCTGTTCGCGCCCTTCGTCGCCGACTTCGCGGTCAAGCTCGGCCCGCCCGAGTACTTCCTGTTGATGCTGCTGGCCTTCACCACGGTCAGCGCGGTGCTCGGCAAGAGCACGCTTCGCGGCATGACGGCGCTGTTCATCGGGCTCGCGGCCGGCTGCATCGGGCTCGACCAGATTTCGGGCCAGGGCCGCTACACCGGCGGCATTCCCGAACTGCTCGACGGCATCGAGATCGTGCTGGTGGCGGTCGGCCTGTTCGCGGTGGCCGAGGTGCTGTATGCCGTGCTCTACGAGGGCAAGGTGGTCGAAGGGCAAAACAAGCTGAGCCGCGTGCACATGACGGCGCGCGACTGGAAGCGTTCGATTCCCGCCTGGCTGCGCGGCACCGCGATCGGCACGCCCTTCGGCTGCATCCCGGCCGGCGGCACCGAGATCCCGACCTTCCTGAGCTACGCGACCGAGAAGAAGCTGGCCAAGGATGCGGATGCCAAGGGCGAGTTCGGCACCACGGGCGCCATCGAGGGCGTGGCCGGGCCCGAAGCCGCCAACAATGCCACCGTGACCGCCGCGCTGATCCCGCTGCTGACGCTGGGCATCCCGACCTCAAACACCACCGCGATCCTGCTCGGGGCGTTCCAGAACTACGGCATCCAGCCGGGCCCGCAGCTGTTCACGACCTCGGCCGCGCTGGTCTGGGCGCTGATCGCCTCGCTCTACATCGGCAACGTGATGCTGCTGGTGCTGAACCTGCCGATGGTCGGCTTGTGGGTCAAACTCCTGAAGATCCCGAAGCCGCAGCTCTATGCGGGCATCCTGATCTTCGCCACGGTCGGTGCCTACGGCATGCGCCAGAGCGCCTTCGACCTGGTGCTGCTCTACGCCATCGGCTTGCTGGGCGTCGTCATGCGGCGCTTCGACTTTCCAACCGCGCCGGTGGTGGTCGGCATGATCCTCGGGCCGCTGGCCGAGGCCCAGCTGCGCAACGCGATGTCGATCGGCGAAGGCAGTGCGGCGGTGTTCTTCCAGCGCCCGATGTCGATCGTGCTGGTGATCATCGTGCTGGCCGTAATGATCCTGCCGCGCCTGGCCAAGCGGCTGAGCGAGCGGCGCGCCGCCACGGCGGCCGCCGCCTGACGGCCCGCGGCGCCGCGCGGACTCAGAGGCTGAGAAGCTTTTGACTTTTGGCTGAAGAGGGTTGCTGAGCAAAGCGCCTGAGGATCGCCGGGTCCAGGAGGCGAAACGCGTCGCCGAGGTGCCATGCCGGTGCGG
>NZ_JBFUIU010001340.1:0-1673 GCF_056401695.1 Variovorax sp. P4_D9 | reverse complement strand
GTGCTCGACGCCGCGATCGAGCGCATCGACGACCCGCGCCAGGCCGGTGTGGTGGCGGCGCTGGTCACCGGTGACCAGAACGCGATCGAGCGTGCTGATTGGGACGTCTTCCGCGTGACCGGCGTCGCCCACCTGATGTCGATCTCGGGGCTTCACATCACGATGTTCGCCTGGCCGGCGCCGCATGCCGCGCTCGCCGGCGGCGTGCTGCTCGCCACCGTCTACGCGGTGTTCAGCGGCTGGGGCGTGCCTTCGCAGCGCACGGTGCTGATGCTCGCCGCCATCGGGCTGCTTCGCCTCACGGGCCGGCGCTGGTCCTGGCCTGTCGTCTGGCTGTGGGCCTGCGCGGTGGTGGTCGCGGTCGATGCCTGGGCCCTGATGCAGGCGGGCTTCTGGCTCAGCTTCGTCGCCGTGGGCGTGTTGTTCGCCGCCGAGGGTGCGGCACCGGGCGGCGGGCCCGCAGGAATCGGCGCTCGTCTGGGGCGGATGCTGCGCGAGCAATGGGCGGTGACGCTGGCGCTGACGCCGCTCACGCTGCTGCTGTTTCAGCAGGTCTCGGCCGTCGGCCTGCTGGCCAGCGCGATCGCCATTCCCTGGGTCACGCTGGTGGTGACGCCGCTGGCGATGCTGGGCGTCGTCGTGCCGCCGCTCTGGCAACTGGCCGCGGGGTCGGTCCAGGCCCTGCTCGCAGTGCTGGCATGGTTCGCGGCGCTGCCCTTCGCGAGCCTGTCGATGGCCGCGCCACCGCTCTGGACCGCCGTGGCGGGCGTGGCCGGTGGTGCCCTGCTGGCGATGCGGCTGCCAGGCTCGGTGCGCATGCTGGGCCTGCCCTTGCTGCTGCCGGCGCTGTTTTGGCAGGCGCCGCGGCCGGAAGTAGGGGACTTCGAACTGCTGGCGGCCGACATCGGGCAGGGGCGATGCGGTGCTGGTGCCGCTGCTGCGCGCCGCAGGAAGCCGCCCTGGTGGCCCGCACGCCGGACCTGCGCGCCGACCTGCTGCTGGTGCCGCACCATGGCAGCAAGACCTCGTCGAGCGCGCTGCTGCTGGACGCGGTGCAGCCGCGCATCACGCTGGTCCAGGCCGGCTGGCGCAATCGCTTCGGGCATCCGGCCGAGGAGGCGGTGGCGCGCTATCGGGAGCGTGGGGTCGAGTTGGCGGAGTCTTCCCGCTGCGGGGCGGCGACCTGGTCGAGCGGCACGCCCGCGGTGCTGGGCTGCGAGCGATTGCGAGGGCGGCGCTACTGGCATCACCTGCCGCGCATGAAGTCGCGCACGCACGATATCTGCCATCTTCCGGCGGGGATTGGCCTTGAACTTGCTAAGCTATGGCCAAGGAGATTGGTCGTCCCATGCACAAATTCGATGAGATGTACGAGCAGCTGCCCTACAACAGCGCGGCGGTCCGGAGCCACTACAAGCGTTACGACCAATGGCTCGCCCGGCAGCCCGCCGAGGTGATGCGGTCGCGCCGGGAGGAGGCCGAGCTGATTTTTCGCCGGGTCGGCATCACCTTTGCCGTCTATGGCGCGAAGGATGAGGACGGCTCCGGCACCGAGCGCCTGATCCCCTTCGACCTGCTGCCGCGGATCATCCCGGCGCACGAGTGGGCGTCGATGGAAAAGGGCCTGATCCAGCGGGTCACGGCGCTCAACCGCTTCATCCACGATGTCTACC
>NZ_JBFUIU010001339.1:0-1676 GCF_056401695.1 Variovorax sp. P4_D9 | reverse complement strand
GCAATAACCTCCGTCATCGACTTCAGCGGGCTCGAGCCCGTGAGGTTCACAAGAAACTTCGTACCGCCTACGGTGCAGATGGGCGTCAGTTCGGTATCCAGGTTGTACGGCAGGTTGGCCTTCATGAGGGGGTCCAGCACCGTGAGCGAGCTACTGGTGAACAGGAGCGTATGGCCGTCGGTAGGCCCAGCCAGTACCGCTCTAGCTCCAATCGCTCCTTCAGCGCCCGTGCGGTTGTCGACGACCACGCCCTGTTTCAGGGTCCGGGAGAGCACGTCGGCAAAGGTGCGAGCCGCTACGTCCGTCGCGGAACCTGACGCAAACGGCACGATGATCGTGAGCGGTTTGTCCGGATACGCGTAGCTGGATGCAGCCGCCGCGAAAGTCAGGGCGGCGACCAGTTTTTGAAGCAGTCTGTTAAGCACGATGTCTCCTGTTTGAGTAAATAAAGTCTTGTAAAGCAAGCGTCGGCTAGACCGAACGCTTGGATGTGATCCCGCCGTCGACCGTGAAGATGGCGCCCGAGGTGTAGGTAGATCGATCAGAAGCCAAATACACAAATAGGTCTGCCACTTCCGCCACAGTGGCCGACCGACCCAGGGGGTAGCGGGCGATCAGCTCTTCGTAGCGCTCGGAGTCTCCGAAGAGCTTCTCCGCGCGGCCGCACATGACTTTCCGGATGCGCTCGGTGTCCACCGGTCCTGGGTTGATGCCCAACACGCGCACGCCGTCCTCCAGGCTGCGCCCCCCCAGGGCGCAGGTGAAGGCCATGAGCGCCGCGTTGCCCGAACTCCCGGCGATGTAGTTGAAATCGAAGTTCTGGCCGCCGTTGCCGATGTTGTTGAGGATCACGCCTTTGCCGCGCTGCTTCATCAGCGGGTAGATGGCGCGCGTGAGGTTGATGTATCCGAAAACCTTCAACTCCCAGCCGAGCCGCCACGCCACCTCATCGACATCCCATAGCGAGCCCCCCGGTATGCTCCCCGCGTTGTTCACCAGGACATCCACGTCGCCTGCGAAGCGTGTGACTTCAGCCACCGCGCCGCTTTCCGTGAGGTCGACCGACAAGGCCTGTACGCGTACGCCGTGGCTGCGGGCCTGCTCGGCCACGTCTTCGAGCTTTTCCTTGGATCGTGCAACCAAGTACAGATCGCAACCTTCGGCGGCGAACGCCTGTGCGAGACCTTCCCCGATGCCCATCGAAGCGCCTGTGATCAGGACTTTTCGGCCTTTCAAACTCAGTTCCACGTTCGTTGCTCCGGTCTGCTGCGTCACCATTGCAATGAATGATAGGAAGTAGGCTGCCGCAAAGCGACTGCTGGTTTTCGATTCGTGAATTGAGATTTTGTGAACGAGTCTTCCGTCTTGCCGTGTTCAGCAAAGGGCAATCATCGGGTCGCAAATCGGCATTTGGCAGGGCCGCAACGCCTGCGTAGGATTGCTTCGAACCAAAAGGATCTGAGCAATGCAAACTCCCGACGCAACGACGAGCAACGAAGAAACACGGGCGAACCCGCACATGGTCGATCGGCCTTTGTCCGGGATCCGCGTTCTGGCCATCGAGAACTTTGTCGCGGCACCCTTTGCCTCAATGTGGCTTGCCGACGCCGGCGCCGAAGTGATCAAGATCGAAACCCGCGATGGCGGCGATCACTCGCGCGGTACCAGCCCTGTCA
>NZ_JBFUIU010001338.1:0-1676 GCF_056401695.1 Variovorax sp. P4_D9 | reverse complement strand
CTGTATCAGCAGCTCGGCAACGAGATCATCGACGGCCGCACCCGCGTGTGGGACGTGGTCGATGCCTTGTTCAAGGCCGGCCACACCGTCATGGCTGAGCGCGCGCAGCGCTACGCGATGCCGATCCTGAAGGACCTGTCCAAGGTCGTTTCGCAGGCCGACATCATGCTGATGTACGGCGAGGCCCTGGCCGCGAACGGCGTGGAGACCATGATCAAGGTGTTCCAGCGCAACCTGAGCGCGGCCTCGACAGGCACCTACACCCTCCTGAGCAGCTACACCCAGGCGAACCTCGGCTCAGCGCGCGCCATCTCGATCGACCTCGAGGAGGTGGTGGGATCGACGACGTCGGAGGAGGGCCGCCGGCGCTCCGCTCTGATGTTCCTCTTCGCGCGCCGCCTGGGCGCCAAGAACTTCTTCGCCCGTTGGGAGGAGATTGCGCCCCTCGTTCCCGATCTGTACCGTCGCTACCAGAAGGATCGCGTCGAGAAGATGTGGGAGCAGATGAAGTTCCTGGAGTACGACGAGGTGCACTACGCCTCCGGTGCCGAGTCGTTCCAGATGCTGCTGCAGCAGGACTTGCGAGTGGGCCGCAAGTTCAACATGGTCACGATGATGATGAGTCAGCTGATCTCGGACTTCCCGGAGGCGATCATGGCCAACTCGACCAACTTCTATGTCTGGCCTGGGCGACGGCAGCATGGCCGACCAGGTGCAGGCGGCGTTCAAGCTGAGCGATGCCGAGATGCAGGCGATCAGCACGCATTGCCGCCGGCCAGGCACGCTCTTTGCGCGCTTCGCAACCACAGAGGGCGTGCTGGCCCAGGTGCTGAAGACCACCGCCAGCCCGCTCGACAAGTGGGCCTTCACGACGAATGCCGCGGACGCACCCGTGCGCGCCGCGCTCGCGCTGAAGCTGGGCGGCACAGACGACAGCTACTGGCAGGCGCTCCGGCTGCTCGCGAAGATGCTGCCGGCCGGTACGGCCAAACCGATGATCGCATCGCTGATGGCGGAGAAAGGCGAGTTCGACGTGAACGAGGAGTCCGTGTCAATGGATGTTGCCGCGCGCCTTATCGACCGGGCGCACCGGGCAGGGCTGCTATCTGCGGATGGACTTGCGGATCAGCCGACTGAGGAAACCRCTGAGGCGTGAGCGGCGCTGCGGCGCTAGGCCCTTCCAACCGTCATTGGCGTCCATTTGCGCTGCCTCCTTCATCGCAGCCGCCATTGCAGAACCTGTGCTATTTCCTTGTCAGCAGCAGTTGTCCCACTTTTTGCAGCCTTTCCTTGAGACCGCTGGCGATCACGCGGAGGACACCGGGCAACTCAACTTCCATCGTTACTGCAGCGTCGAACACGTGGATGACCCCGGAAACAGTCTGACCCATCGCCGCGACGCTGAAAATGAGCCGGTCACCGTCCCAGCGCTCGCTCCGGACCCCGCCACTACCGGGTAACAGGTTGAGAATCTTCGCGAAACCGGCCTCGATGCGACGGCGCGCCTCAGCGCGGCCTAGCTGGTGTGGAACACTAATGATGATGGGCGGCGCCATGCGCTTAGCAGGGTGCTGAAATACCTCTTCCGCCAGTCGGCGCGTGTCAGCCCTCAAGCGTTGGAAGTTGATCCCCCGACAGTTGCAAATCAAGACCCAGACGATGCGCGGAGCCGATAC
>NZ_JBFUIU010001337.1:0-1677 GCF_056401695.1 Variovorax sp. P4_D9 | reverse complement strand
CCACCGGGCACCTCTCGCGAGGAGGAGCTCGGCGCCGGCGGCCCTTGCCGCGCCGACGTTGCGCGCCTGGACGGGCAACGTCATCGCCCCTGCTTGCGCCGCCAGGGCACCTGTATGGTCCGTGCACGAGTCGGTTACGACCACCAGTTCCACCGGTTCGGCTTTCAGTCGACCGTCTCGTGACGCGGTCGGGATGCGCTCGATGCAAGCGACGACGACGTCTTCTTCGTTGTGCGCGGGGACGACGACACCGATCATGTCACTCTATGTTGTGCGCTCGTCACAGGTCGCGGTTGCGACCACCGAGGCTGGCACAGTAGGCAGCGACCAGGGCGCGAATCACCAGGGACAGGAAAATCCAGAGCGAGCCGTAGGCAGTTGTCTTGCGCGCGGCGTCTGCCGCGCAGGAGCGACGCGACTTCATGGCGCTTCTCACGAAATTCGTCACCGCCAACAACGAAAGAAGCCGCGCGCCGATGCGCGCATGACGAGCGCCCGGGCCGGGCTTGGGGAGCGGACTTTTGGGGCACCCTGCGAGTTCGAGATTCGGCTGCGCCCCGAGCGCGACGGCCCGGATTCGCCTCGAATCGGCATGCGGCACCTCGGCTGCGCCCGCAGCGCTGTGACACGCGCGCCATGAGGCTGCACACCTCGTAGGGCGTGAGCAACTGGCCTTCCCAGTGATCCCCCGCTCGCGCGACATGAAAAGTTACCCGAGGCAATCGGCAAAGCCGCCATCCACTCCGCAAGCACCCCAAGCAGTTGCGCGAAGCGCTCCACTTCAGCGCGTTCGTACTCCCTCACGATTTCCAAGTAGCGCGCTTCACGCTTCTCACGCTGTGTAAGGTCCATCGAGTTGCTGATAGCAATGGCAGACATTTCGCAAAAGTCGGCGAAGACCTTGTGCAGACGATGCCGGCGCTCTCGCGGAGTAGGTTGGTCATGGCCAAACCGCTGGCAGTCGATGAATGCCTGAATGTCCAGTGAATTGCTATCGGTCACGTCTTGTCTCCGTCTTTCTGAATCGTTGCGACGGCCGGTCCGTTCAGCAGTCCACTTGCCAAGCCGATCGCTGGGGCCTGGCTGTCAGGCTGCTTCGCTCATGATCGGCTCGGCATGCGCCCGCTCGTGCTTCGTCTTGCGCAGAAGATCAAGCGCGACGTCGACGATCATGTCCTCCTGCCCGCCCACCATCTTGCGAGCGCCCAGTTCGACGAGGATGTCCACCGTCTTGAGGTCGTACTTCTTTGCGGCGGCTTCTGCATGGCGCAGGAAGCTGGAGTACACCCCCGCCTGCGGCACTGCCACCCCGACCACGAGAAATCTTTCGAGGTCGTCGCTGGCCGCGCGATGCGCGTCGGCGTCGGTCAGCGCAGCCTTGCGTTCGTTCGCACCATCGACGAGCATTCGCGCGAACGGGTGCGAGGCGTGCTTGCTGCCTTCGGCAGACAGGATAGGTTGATGGAGGTGTTCACCGACGGCGCCAGCTGCGCCAATGGCAGCTGACGGCTTTGCCCCGGGCGACTCACATTCTGGACTGGTATCACCTGCGACGACGCGTCAGCAAGCTCGATGCCGTCGTGCACAGCAAGGCGACGGCCGGCCAACTCAAGCCCGTGGACCATGACCGATTGCCGTATCTGGCCGGTGGACTGAAGTGGCGGCTGTGGCATGGTC
>NZ_JBFUIU010001336.1:0-1677 GCF_056401695.1 Variovorax sp. P4_D9 | reverse complement strand
GTGCCGAACACTATGACCGCAGCGCGGAGTTTCCCTGGGAGCACGTCAAGGCGATCAAGGAGCTGGGGCTCAACGCCATGTTCATCCCGGAAGAGTATGGCGGGGCGCCGGTGTCATACACCGCCTACCTGGCGTGCGTACGCGAGATCAGCAAGGCGTGTGCAGCCACCGGCATCATCTGGGCCACCAACTATCACGGCATGAAGCCGCTGATCGACTGGGGCACGGAAGAGCAGAAGAAACGGCTGTTGCCCCGGATCGCCCAAGGCGGGCTTGGCGCACTCGCGATCACCGAGCCCGGCGCCGGGTCCGATGCCACGGGGATGCGCACCAGCTTTCGCGAGGAGGGCGATGAAATCGTCATCAACGGGGGCAAGACATTCATCACCAACGGCGATGTGGCCGACCTCTACCTGCTCTTCGGCAAGTGGGAAGGCATCGCCGGCGCCAAGGAGAGCATCTCGGTGCTGATCCTGGAAAAGGGCACGCCGGGGCTGTCTGTGGTGCGGCTGGAGGACAAGATGGGAACGCGGGCGTCCAGCACGGCGACGCTCGCATTCGACAACTGCCGCGTCCCGCGCGCCAACCTGATCGGCAACCCCGGTGACGGCCTGAAGATCCTGTTCGCCTCGTTGAACAAGTCGCGCCCCAGTGTTGCGGCGCACGCGCTGGGCATCGCCCGCGGTGCCTTCGGGGACACCGTGGCCTATATCAACGAGCGCAAGCAGTCGGGACGCAAGATTCTGGAGTTCCAGGGAATCCAGTTCATGTTGGCCGACCTCGCCTCCGAGCTGGTGCTGGTGGAAAACTGGCTGTGGCAGGTCGGCGGCTGGGTCGATGCCGGCGCCAAGGACTTCGGTATCGAAGCATCCGTGCTGAAGATGCGGGCCAGCGACTTGGCCATGCGCATGGCCACAGACGCAGTGCAACTGCTCGGCGGCTACGGCTACTGCAAGGACTATCGCGTCGAACGCCTGATGCGCGACGCCAAGATCACCCAGATCTGGGAAGGCACGAACCAGGTCCACCGCCAACTGATCGGCCGCAGCTTTCTGCAGCGCTGACGCCATCCAAGGAGAAAGCATGAGTGAAATCAAGACCATCGGCATCGCCGGCGCGGGCACCATGGGTGCCGGCATCGCGATCGTCTGCGCGCGCGCGGGCTTCCGCACCCGCGTGTTCGACCTGAAGCAGGACGCGCTCGATCGAGCCCGCAGCCAGACTGAAGGCTTCCTGCGCAAGAGCGTAGAACGCGGCAAGCTCGCTGCAGAGAAGCTGCCGGAGATCATGAGCCAGTGGAGCGGAACGACCCGACTGGAAGACTTTGCCGACTGTGATCTGGTGATCGAGGCAGTGTTCGAGAGCCTGCCGGTCAAGCACGACCTGTCCGGCAAGCTGGACAAGATCTGCAAGCCGGAGGCCATCTTCGCGAGCAATACGTCCACCATCAGCATCACGGAGATCGCCGGCGGTTCCGGACGGCCGGACCGCTTCGTCGGAATGCACTTCTGCCTGCCGGCGCAGCTGATGAAACTGGTGGAGATGTCGCCCGGCTTGACGACCAGCGAGGACACCTTTGCGCGTGCCTGGGCCGCATGCGAAGCGATGGGACAGAAGCCGGTGAAGACGCAGGACACGCCTGGCTTCGTGCTGAACTATTTCCTCATCCCATTCAAC
>NZ_JBFUIU010001335.1:0-1680 GCF_056401695.1 Variovorax sp. P4_D9 | reverse complement strand
CGCGATCCCCGAGACGCTCCCAAGCGGCGCGCCCTTCCCGTTTCGGGACCTGATCCTGCTCTGCGCATTCGGCGTGGTGTTCGGCACCCTGGTATTGCAAGGGTTGACGATGGCGCCACTGATTCGCCGCATGAGCCTGTCCGACGACGACCCGGTCGGCAGGGAGGTCCGGGTGGGCCGGATCCAGGCCTACGGCGCGCTTCTCGACGCGATCAAGGACGACGAGAGCCTGACGGCGAAGCTGCTGCGCAAGGAGTACGGCGCGGCGGTCGAGCTCCATTCCAGCCTCGAGCCCGAGACCTCGATCGACGCGCTGTCTGGAGGCGCGCTCCGACGCCGCGCGATCTCGGTCGCACGGCAGCGGGCCTTCGAACTTCGTCGGGACGATGTGATCGGCGACGACGCCTACCGTGTCCTGTTGCAGGAATTCGACTGGGCGGAACTGAGCGCCGGCGGCGGCCACACGGCCTAGGCGCTGGCAGGGCAGGCGCCGACTCGTGATGTTGATAACCGACTTCATAGAAAGCGCTTCATGCCCATCAACGAACTTCGCTCCATTGCCACATTCGTGAAGACCGCCGAGTTGGGCAGCCTGCGGCAGGCTGCGGCTTCGCAAGGGATGACGAAGCAGGCGGCCCCAGCCAGGCGCTCGCCCAACTGGAGCGGCACCTCGGCGTGCGGCTGTTTCATCGGAACACGCGCAGCATGTCCCTCACGGACGAGGGACGGCAATTCCTCGAAGCCGCACAGCCGCCGTTGCTGGGCATGCAGCGGGCGCTCGAAATGACACGCCAGGCCAAAGTGGGCATTGGCGGGCCGCTGCGCATCGCGGGCCCGCACTCGGTTTTCGCGCCGGTGCTCTGGCCCCTTCTCGACGAGTTCTGCCGCCGCTACCCGGAAGTCCAACCCGACTTGCAGCTGGACGACCGGATCGGCAACTGGGTGGAAGACCGGGTCGACGTCGGATTCCGGGTCGGGCCATCGCCCGCCGACGGTGTGATCGCACGCAGGCTTTTTTCGCTGCAGTTGCTCATCTGCGCTGCGCCCGCGCACCTGAGCCGCCATGGAGCGCCCGACAGCCTGGGCGCGCTCGCGACGCACCGCTGCAGCGCCTTCCGGAACGCGGGCACGGGGCGTGTGCTGCCCCGGTACGTGAAGACCGACGATGGCTCGAGCGAGCACCACGTGGTTTCGACGCAGACCGTCAACGATGAATCGCTGGAGACAGAGGCGGTGCTGGCCGGGCACGTGATCGGCGTGCTGACCAGCGTGGCGGCCGCTGCGCACATCAGGTCGGATCGCTTGGTACCGCTGCTCGTCAAGCACATGGCCGACAAGTCCGGCGTCTTCCTCTACTACGGCAGCCGCGCCGCGCAGCCGGCCTGAGTGCGGGCCTTCATCGACCTGGCGGTCGAAAAGCTGGCCAACAACCCTGCCTATGCATTGACCCCCAAGGAGCTGACTGCCGCCGAAGCCAAGGGACGCAAGGCGGCCCGCTCCTGACCGCGGTCGGTCGCGGTTGGCCGCCCACCCTCACTTCGGAGCGAGTTCGCCGTACCAATAGGCAGCCGTGACCCCGCCATCCATGCTGCAGGCAACTGCGTCGTGGTGAAGCCGTCCGAGCACGCAGCGTGGCACCTTGCCCAGATGGACGTTACGCTGCCCCAGTTCGCTCAGCAG
>NZ_JBFUIU010001334.1:0-1681 GCF_056401695.1 Variovorax sp. P4_D9 | reverse complement strand
GTTGCTGAGCAAAGCGCCTGAGGATCGCCGGGTCCAGGAGGCGAAACGCGTCGCCGAGGTGCCATGCCGGTGCGGCARGCGCGCTGATGGGGAGCCTGGCGAGGTTTTGGGGCGCTCTTTCGCCSTTCACCCGGCCGTTGCGGCGGCTGCGCACGTACCTGTGCCCCAGCCGACCAATTCGGGCGCAAGGGCGGCCATTCGCAGCAGGTTGTGTGCCAGCACGAACAGCCGCACCACGCACTTGACCTTGGCCAAGCCGCGCACCGGCATGCGYTGCAAGCCGCGGTTGCGGGCCTGCGCGTTCACGCATTCGGCGGTGGCCGCGCGCTCCTTGTAGATCTCGCGCGCGGCATCGCTGTTCATGCGCTCTCGCCACTGCGCCACCGCCTCGCTGTCCCCGGGCTTGGGCTCGAATTCGCTGGGCGGCTGCGGTGCCGGGTCGGTCTCGACAGCGGCGTTCGCGTCGCCCTGGGGAGCGTGCTTCGCCTTGGACGGCTTGTTCTTGGGCACCGGCGCGTACAACTCGGTCTTGTGCGCCACCGCATCGATCTGCTCGTGCGCGGGGAAGCCTCCATCGACCAGCCATTGCTCGGGCGCCTTGCCTATRCGTTCCTCGACTTGGTCCACCATCGGGGCAAGCTGTGCCATGTCGCTGCCTGCGGTGACCACGTCCATGCCRACGATGACTTGGCCCTCGCAGTCGGTGGCGAACTGCACGTTGAAGGCCGGGCGGAATCCACCGTCGCCCATCTTCATGACCCTGGCATCGGCATCGGTGGTGCTGGCGCGCGCGTCCTCGGGCTTGCCGCCGTTGCGCCGCTTGGCCGCGGCCACTTCGGGCAGTTGTTGCAGCGCRTCGCGGATGCATGCTTCGCGCTGCTGGGCTGCACGCCGCTTGGCCGCCTGCGCGCGCCGGTTGGCTTCGCCCGAGTCGCTCTCGGCGTGCACCTTGAGCGTTTGCACGAGTTCGCTCGCTTGCACCAGATGTTCCTCCAGGCGGCCCTGCCGGCGAAACGACGCCGCCCCGGCATCGGCGCGCACRCGCATGCCGTCTTGCGCCACGCGCTGCAGGCTGATCGCGCCCACGGCCGCCAGCGCGGCCACGTTGTCGGTGAGCAGTTCGTCCATCACACGCTCGTTGCCGCAGCGAAAGTCGTTGAGCGCGTGATAGTTGACCGACACGCCSCCGCAGATCCAGCGGTAGGCGTCGTGCTGCTGGGTCAGTCGCGCGACTTCACGACCACTGCCCACGCCGTCGAGCGTGGCGTACAGCCACAGTGCGAACAGGATGCGCGGGTCGATCGCGCGGCGTCCGGGGGCCGCGCCGCGCGCCTTGATGGCCTCGTACAGCGCGCCCAGSTCTTGCCGTTCGACATAGCCCCATACRAGCCGCGCGCGGTGGTCTTCGGGCAGCAGCGATTCCAGGTCCGAGGCGCGCAACTCGATTTGCTTGCGGTTGGGCTCGAGGATGCGCGGMGCTGCGTGGCTGCGCGTGCTGGCTCGCGCTTGCGTTTGCTGCACATCCGCAGCGCTGGGCGCCGGCAAGTCCTCGAACAGTCCCTSGTCCTGATTCATCGCCTCGTCTGTGGCCTGTGTTGACATGCCRGGGCTGTAGCCAGTCCCGTGCCAGTTCGCGAGGGTCGGAGAAAAACTCTCACTCTCTCAGTCTCACTCTCTCAGT
>NZ_JBFUIU010001333.1:0-1683 GCF_056401695.1 Variovorax sp. P4_D9 | reverse complement strand
TTCCGATACCACGTCACCGACCTCTGGCGACGCACGCTTCGGCGGCGTAGTCAGAAGGACGGCCTGACGTGGGAACGGATGACGAAGCTCGCCGCACACTGGCTCCCGACACCCCGAATCCTTCATCCATGGCCGAACCAGCGCTTTGCCGTCAAACACCCRAGGTAGGAGCCGGATGCCCGAATCGGGCACGTCCGGATCTGTGCGGGGGGTGCCCGGTAACGGGCATCCCTACCGCGATCCAAGAGCGCGACCGACATCCTGGCCAAGGTCACGCGAGCCAAGGCCGCATTGGCACGGGTCCAAAGATAAGTACATATCTGAGTGGCGCACTACACTAGATCGGTCGATCCTCGTCATACTCGTATTTTGTGACATCCAGACCCATTCCAGTCAGTGCATGCAGAATCCTCGCGCCCACCTCGCGGAGCGGGCAGCACGAATTGCTAGACGATTTTGATCGTGCATAGGCAATGTCGAGTCATCTATGCAGACATAAATAAGGATCGCGGCACCAATCTTCTGCTCAATTTCTTCAGCAATGGATCGATCAAATCGAGGCCAGTCTCCATCTTTCGAGTTCTGGGAAAAAACGACGTGTCATTGGCGCCCGGCTGCTCAGGTCGTCGGCCGGAAGCCCGGCAGCAAGTGCATCCGGCGCTTGAGCGCCTCGATGAAGKCCGTGACCCGCGCGGGCCGGTAGATGCCGGGCGGCAGTGCGACGTGGATGCCGATGGGCTCCAGCCACCAGTTGGGCAGCACGCGCTGCACGCGGCCGGCCTTCAGGTCGTCCTGGCACATCCAGGGCGCGGCGCCGCCGATGCCGGCGCCGTTGAGGATGGCCCGGTAGCTGGACAGCAGGCTGTCGGTCTTGATCGGGGTGTCGAGCGCGACCACGCGTGCGCGCCCTGAGCGGTCGAGCAGTCGGACATTGCCCTGCACGTAGGGCACCAGGCCGACGCAGGGCAGCGAAGGCAGCCGCGCGATCGTGACCGGCCCCAGCTGCTTCACCAGCGCGGGCGTGGCGACCAGGATGCGTTCCATGGCGCCGAGCTTGCGGCTCACCAGGTCCGGGTCGCGCACCTCGCCGACGCAGATCCAGCATTCGGCGCCCGAGGCCACCAGGTCGATGACCCGGTCGGTCAACGTCAGCTCGATCCGCAGCGCGGGATGCGCCGCGCGCAGGTCGGTCACGGCGTCAGTGAGGAACCCAGTGCCGTAGCCCGAAGGCCCGATCACGCGCAGCGTGCCCTCGGGCCGGCTCTGGCCGCCCGACAAGCGATGCGACAGGCTCGACCAGCGGTCGCCGAGATCGCGCGCCTCGGCCAGCAGCGAACGGCCTTCGTCGGTGAGCGAGAAGCTGGCCGTGGTTCGCAGGGCCAGCTTGCAGCCCAGCATGCGTTCCAGTTCGAGCAGGCGGCGGCTGACCGTCGGCTGCGAGGTGTCGAGCAGGCGCGCCGCCTTGCTCAGTGACCCGCTCTCGCCAATCTTCAAGAAGGTGTCGAGGAGGTCGAGCCGGTCGTGGGTGTGCTTCATGCGCGGTACGTATAACACTTCATCGCTCCATGCGTCTACTCGAAGTGCGACTTGCTCCGTATCGTCGCTGCATGAGCACACCGAATCCCGTTGAACGCTGCGTCGGCGACACGCCGAAGGGCGGCTCCGTCCTTGGCTTCTATGCAC
>NZ_JBFUIU010001332.1:0-1684 GCF_056401695.1 Variovorax sp. P4_D9 | reverse complement strand
GATCTGGGCCGTGAGGTCGGACGCGTCGAGGATGTCGTTGCGCTGCTGGTAGATCACCTTGCGCTGGTCGTTCGAGACATCGTCGTACTCGAGCAGCTGCTTGCGGACATCGAAGTTGCGCGCCTCGACCTTGCGCTGCGCGCTCTCGATGCTGCGGGTCACGATACCGGCCTCGATCGCCTCGCCGTCGGGCATCTTGAGGCGGTCCATGATGGCCTTCACGCGGTCGCCCGCGAAGATGCGCATCAGCGGGTCGTCCAGGCTCAGGTAGAAGCGCGAGGAGCCGGGGTCGCCCTGGCGTCCCGAACGTCCGCGCAGCTGGTTGTCGATGCGCCTCGACTCGTGACGCTCGGTGGCGATGATGCGCAGGCCGCCGAGCGACTTCACGATCTCGTGGTCCTTCTCCCACTGCGCGCGCAGGCGGTCGGTCTCGGCTGCCCTGGCGGCGGGGTCGAGAGACTCGTCGGCCTCCACCGCCTCGATCGTCTTGTCGACATTGCCGCCGAGCACGATGTCGGTCCCGCGGCCGGCCATATTGGTGGCGATCGTGATCATCTTGGCGCGGCCCGCCTGGGCCACGATGTCGGCTTCGCGCGCATGCTGCTTGGCGTTCAGCACCTGGTGCGGCAGGCCGGCTTTCTCGAGCAGGCCATCGATGATCTCGGAATTCTCGATCGACGAGGTGCCGACCAGCACCGGCTGGCCGCGCTCGTAGCATTCGCGGATGTCCTGGATGGCAGCGTCGTATTTCTCGCGCGTGGTCTTGTAGACGCGGTCGAGCTGGTCCTCGCGCCTGCTTTGCCGGTTCGGCGGGATGATCACGGTTTCGAGGCCGTAGATCTCCTGGAACTCGTAGGCCTCGGTGTCGGCCGTGCCGGTCATGCCGGCGAGCTTGGCGTAGAGGCGGAAATAATTCTGGAAGGTGATCGAGGCCAGGGTCTGGTTCTCGGACTGGATGTCGACGCCTTCCTTGGCCTCGACGGCCTGATGCAGGCCATCGCTCCAGCGGCGGCCGGTCATCAGGCGGCCGGTGAATTCGTCGACGATCACGACCTCGCCCTGCTGCACCACGTAGTGCTGGTCGCGGTGATAGAGATGCCGCGCCCGCAGCGCCGCATTCAGGTGATGCATCAGCGTGATGTTTGCCGGGTCGTAGAGCGAGGCGCCCTCGGGCAGCAGCTTGAACTCGGACAGCAGCTGCTCGGCCTTCTCGTGGCCGTCCTCGGTCAGGAAGACCTGATGGGTCTTCTCGTCGACCGTGAAATCGCCCGGCTTGGTGACGCCCTCGCCGGTGCGCGGATCGGCCTCGCCTTCCTGCTTGACCAGCAGCGGCACGACCTTGTTGATCGCCAGATAGAGATCGGTGTGGTCCTCGGCCTGGCCGCTGATGATCAGCGGCGTGCGCGCCTCGTCGATCAGGATCGAATCGACCTCGTCGACGATCGCGTAGTTCAGCCCGCGCTGGACCCGGTCGCCCGGCTCGTACACCATGTTGTCGCGCAGGTAGTCGAAGCCGTACTCGTTGTTGGTGCCGTAGGTGATGTCGCTGCCGTAGGCCTGCTGCTTTTCCTCGCGCGGCATCTGCGGCAGGTTGATGCCGACCGACATGCCGAGGTAGTTGTAGAGCCGGCCCATCCACTTGGCGTCCCGGCTGGCGAGGTAGTCGTTGACCGTGACCACGTGC
>NZ_JBFUIU010001331.1:0-1684 GCF_056401695.1 Variovorax sp. P4_D9 | reverse complement strand
GCCTGATGTCGCGCTCAGGATCGATGCGATCCAGGCCGTAGGACACCGGTAGGTGCAGCGGTGGACATCGCCCTCCACCCGACGCGACACCACCACTTGGTCCGCGTGGTGGCGCTCCGCATGGCGCAGCAAAGCAGAAATCAGCAGGGGCTGATGCATCATTTGACCCAGCATGGGAGTCTCCTTAAAAATTGAACGGATAAAAAAGGCGCGCCGGCGCCTGTGGACGGTTTCAGATCGCGAGCTGTTGGACACCCCAGCGCGCTGGTGAGCTGCAGAACCGCCGTGCCTTGCATGGTTTCCGCAGAACACCGCCTTCGTCGACATCGCGACCCCACTCGCCGCGCAAGGACGACCCGGGCGCGGAGCGTCTGCGCGCCCCGCACTCGCCGTCGCGCACGCTAGCGAGACATCACTCCGGCTTGAAGCCGATCGCCTGCAGCCTCGCGCCCTGCCGATCGGACGCGGTGTGCAGCCGGGCCATCAGCTCGTCGGGCGTTGCGCCGGTGCCGGGCGACATCCCCAGCGTCGCGAAGGAGTCGCGCAGCTTCGGGTCCTGCAGTGCCTTGAGCGTGGCCTCGCGCAGCCTCTGTTGGATGGGCGCCGGCATGTCGGGCGTGGTCCACAGGCCGATCCAGACCGTCTCGGTAAGGTCCTTGTAGCCCAGCTCGGCGAAGGTGGGAACCTCGGGCATCAGCGACAGCCGCGTCGGCGAGGTGGTCGCGAACACCTTGAGCCTGCCGGACTTGACGTGCGGCGCTACGTTACCCGCGCCGTCGAACATCACCTGCACCTGCCCGCCCATCAGGTCCTGAAGCGCCGGGGGCGAGCCCTTGTACGGCACGTGCAGCATGTCCAGCCCGGCCACCTTGTTGAGCTCCAGGCCGAGGGTGTGCGACATCGTGCCAGCGCTGTACGAGGCGAAGTTGATCTTGCCCTTGTTGGCCTTCACGTGGGCGATCAGGCCCGCCAGATCGGTGGCCGGCAGTTGCGCGTTGGCTGCCAGAACCAGCCCGCCGCGGTTGAGCTCGGCCACCGGACGCAGCGCCTTGAACGGGTCGAACGGCACCTTGAACGCGTGCGGAATCTCCGAGACCAGGCCGCTGAGCTGCACCATGAAGGTCGCGCCATCGCGCGGCGACTTGAGCAGCTCCTGCGCACCGAGCAAGCCGGCGGCGCCGGCCTTGTTCTCGACGATGACCTGCTGGCCGAGCAGCGGCGTCAGGCGCTCGGCGAGCACGCGCGCCGAGACGTCCACCGCGCCGCCCGGCGGGCCGCCGACGACGAGCCGGATCGGCTTGTCGGGCCAGGTCTGGGCGCCGGCCGCCGTGGCGGCCAACAGCATCACGCCGGCGACCGCGGCGCGGTGCAGCAGTCGGCGGGCGGGATTGAAGCGCTTGTTCATTGGGTGTCTCCTTATGGGGTGCGTCGGTAGTTCGGTTGGATCGTTCGGACTCAGACGCTGAAGCTGCTCACGTCGACCGGCTTGACGCCGTTGGCGCGGCAGAAGTTCAAGTAGCGCTCGACCATCGACTTCCAGTTCTCGATGGCGAGCACCGCACCCTCGGGGCTCATGAGGTCCCAGTCGCCCTGGACGATGTTGAGCGTGATGACCTCGTCGTCGCCCACGCTGATGGGCGTGTGACGCGAGCCGGCGGTCTCGAAGACGAAGCTGCCGGGGCCG
>NZ_JBFUIU010001330.1:0-1693 GCF_056401695.1 Variovorax sp. P4_D9 | reverse complement strand
CCTGTGCTGAAGCGGCGCGTACGAGTTCTGCTGTGGGGCTTCGCACAACCAGGCTAAACCGGCCTACGTTATTCCCGCCGAGTCGGGACTGCAAAGTGCAATGAGCGACTGAAGCGTTCAGGGGTTCCTACACCTTGTCCTCTTTGAACCCGGCGAGCGCGCGCGCCTCGCTCTCGTACGCAGGATAGGACGCCTTCATCACCGCGCCATTGAGGATCATCTCGGCCACCCGCATGCGGGTCCCCGCGTCGTAGACGCGGGTGCGCACCCAGATCGATTCGGTGCGTGCGCCTTCGCTGAGCGCGATGATCTCGCGCTCGAGTTCGTAGTCCTGGTCGACGAACAGCGGCCCCTGCAGCAGTCGGATCTCCTGGCCTGCGAACAGCCCGACCGCGGGCTTGCGTCCGCTCAGGCCCGACTGCGCGGACGTCGAGCCGAGCAGCACGCTGATCATCTCGGTCGGAATGATCGGCCGGCCCCACGGCGATTCGTGGCCCGCTTCCCGCGTGTACCACGGGCTCGGCTCCGTGATGACCGCGAGCTTGTCGGCCAGGGTGAAGGGATAGTGGTTGCCCATGTGGGTGTCGAAGCCCATGCGGACCTTCTCGACCACCGCGCCGCGCTGTCCGACCTTGAGGTCGCGGTTGATCACCAGTCCGGTCGGCGGGCGCAGCTTGGCGATGCGCAGCTGCAGCTCGTGGGGCCGGCCCTCGGCATTGCCGACCGAGGCCGTGCCCGTCAGCACCGGAGTGCCGTCGCGCTTCTCGGCATGGAGGCGAACGAAGTGCGGCTGCGACGGATCGGGTTGGACGAAAGCCCGGACTTCCTCGCCTTCGACCACCATGTTCTGGTAGTGCGCGCTGATGCAGCCGGTTTCGAACCAGGCTTTGCCGAACACGTGATAGAGGAGGGGATCGAACTGGCTGAAGTGCGTCGGCCCTTCGATCGGACCTGCGCGCAAGCCCAACCCTTCGGCCATCGCGTCGTCGTGGATCGACTTGTGGCCGTCGTAGCGTTGGTCGGCCAGCATCTGTCGAGGCTGGCGCAGTGGCCCGCACAGGGCGGGCACTTGGGTGAAAGCTTCGGTCATCGCGTGTCCCTGGCTGAAGGACGGCGATTCTAGGGCGCCGTCCCTGCAGCCGAAGTCACGCGCGAGACCGGCCGTTCAGCCCCTGGCGCGGGCCGCGTTTCGCAGATCGCGGATCTGGTCGTGGTTGCGCTGGGCGCCCGCGGCCTGCCGCTCGACCACGCTGCGGACATCGGCCGGCAGGTTCTGCTTCAGGGCCTTGCGGTAGCGCGCGATCGCGGTGTCCTCGCCGCGCTCGCAGGACTCGAGGATCGAGAGTTCGCTGTTGGCGCCGAGTGAGCCCTTCACGTGCACCCAGCCTCGGTGCAGGGCACCCGCCGCGGTGCCGCCATCGGCCGGCTCGCCGCCAAAGGCCCTGATCAGTTGGACCAGTTCGGCCTCGGCCTGTCGGCATCCTTCGGCGCGGCTCGCGAACAGCTGCTTGGTGGCCGGCGACTCTACTTCCTCGGCGCAGGCCAGGAAGCCGTAGCCGCCGTCGCGGGTGTTCTCCAGCAGGTCATTGAGGACGTCGACGACTTCGTCGTTGGCCAGCGGGTCGCCGTCGATTTCTCGGGGGTCGAGCATGTCTTTGTCGAGTGCCATGGTGAAATCCTTTCAAGCGCCTTC
>NZ_JBFUIU010001329.1:0-1698 GCF_056401695.1 Variovorax sp. P4_D9 | reverse complement strand
GCGCGAGCCCGGCCAGCGCCTCCTGGTCTCCGCACGCCGTCGCGCGCGGCCTCGCGCCGCCGACCAGCGCCTCGGCACGGTCGAAGCGTCGCGCCTGCTGCCAGGCGGTCGCCGCTTCGATGGTGGCGCGCAACGCGCCCGCCGTGTTGCCGGCCGCGTCGTCGAGCCGCGCGGCGGTGGAGAGGTCGGCAGCCGCAGCCTCGAAGCGCGCCGCTAGCGCATGCGCCTTCGCGCGGCCCCGCCAGGGCGCGGGCGAGGTGTCGGGTTCGAGGGCGATGGCGGCATCGAAGGCGCGCATCGCGCCGGCTGCGTCACCTCGCGCGAGTTCGATCTCGCCCAACTCCGCCTGCGCGGCGGCCTGCTCCCTTGGATGCTGCGCGGCGAGCGCCAGCGCGGCCCGCGCAGCGGCCGCCGCATCGTCCAGCCGACCCTGGAGTCGCCGCGCCGTCGCACCCAGCCGCAGGCAGCGCGCCTCGTCGCGCACGGCAGCGCGCGCGCGATGAATGGCGGCCGCCTCGTCGATCGCCGCCACCGCATCGGCCATGCGACCTTCGTGCACGAGCGCATCGGCATGACGCAGCAATGCCTCGGCCAGCGCCGGGGCATCGCCGCCCGCACGGGCCGCGTCGACGTTGCGCAGTGAGATCTCGACGGTGGAACTCATGCTGGCCCCTGCTCCTGTTCCGGTGGGCGCTGCGTGACGATCTTGCCTTCGCCTTCGAGCCGCCGGGCAGTGGCCTCGATCGCGATGGCGCGCTCGTTGCGATGCTGCACGGCCCATGCGCTCAATTGTGCGGCGAGCGACGCCACATGCTGCTGCCGCTCGTCCGCCGCATCCTGCAGCGATGCGCCGCGGGTCGTCGCGGCATCGCGGCGCCGGCGCGCCTCGGCCAGCGTGGCCTCATTGGCGTCGCGCAGGCCGGTGGCGCCTTGGTCGGCGGTGTGCAGGCGCTGGTCGGAGCCCTCGGCCTGCTCGCCCGTCGCATCCAGGCGCCGGGCATCGACCAGCAGCTCGCCCTGCCGTGCCGGCTGTTCGGTGTCCACGCCGAGCATCCGGGCACCCATCTGATCGAACGCGGCCTGCATTTCCTGCGCTTCCCTGTTCATCTGCGCCATCTTGTCGCCGGCATCGCCGGGCAGTTCCGATGCGATGCTGGTGAAGCCCTCCCACGCCGCCAGCGGCACGGAGAGCGCGGCCAGGCCCGTGGCGCGGCTCGGATAGCCGGCGACCAGGCCCGCGGCTTCCTGCTGGCGCCGCTGCTGGTCCTGGTTGGCCGCATCGCGGCGTGCGACTGCCGCCTTGTGCGCCGCCACCGCCGTGAGCCCACGCCGCGTGTCGGCCATGGTGTTCGCGATCGGCGCGCGGTTGGCCTGCAGCGACTGCATGCGGTCGTCCTGGTGCTCGGCCTCGCGCTCGGCGCGGGCGCGCACCGCCAGCATGTTGAGGATCTGGTTCTGGATCGCGACGATCTCCGCCGGTGTGGCGGGCGGCGGCGTGTAGTGCGGGTTGATGCGCTCCACGCCTTCGGCCGGCTGGTTGTCCTCGGTGAACATTTCGCGGTGCGCGGCGCGCTGCTGCGCGTAAGTCGGCGCTTCGCCGCCGCCACCGAAGACCTGCGGCAGGAACAGCGCCCCGACCTGATGCGCGCGCGTGCCGAGGGTCGGCTCACCGGGCCCGGGCTGCGCGCCGCCCACGGG
>NZ_JBFUIU010001328.1:0-1706 GCF_056401695.1 Variovorax sp. P4_D9 | reverse complement strand
CCGTGCTTCGGGTCGAATACCTGTTCGTCGACGGCAAGGCCCACGGGCTGCGTTCCAGCCCGGCCTGAATCAGCTGGACAGGGCGGCGAGTGCGCGCTGGGTGATGTCGTCGACGCCGCCGACGCCGCTGATGGCGCGGTACTTCGGCGCCGCTGTCGGTTCGACCTTGGCCCAGTTCGAGTAGTAATCGACCAGCGGACGTGTCTGCTGGCTGTAGACCTCGAGCCGCTTGCGCACGGTCTCTTCCTTGTCGTCCCCGCGCTGGATCAGGTCCTCGCCGGTGAGGTCGTCCTTGCCTTCGGTCTTCGGCGGGTTGAACTTCAGGTGGTAGATGCGTCCCGAGGCGGGATGCGAGCGGCGCCCGCTCATGCGCTCGATGATGTCCGCGAAGGGCACGTCGATCTCGAGCACGTAGTCGAGCTTGACGCCGGCCGCGCGCATCGCTTCGGCCTGCGGAATGGTGCGCGGGAAGCCATCGAACAGAAAGCCCTGCGCGCAGTCCGGCAGCGCAATGCGCTCCTTGACCAGATTGATGATCAGGTCGTCGCTGACCAGCGCGCCCGATGCCATGACGGCCTGGGCCTGGAGGCCCAGCGGCGTCCCGGCCTTGACGGCGGCGCGCAGCATATCGCCGGTGGAGATTTGGGGGATGCCGTACTTCTGGCAAATGAAGGCCGCCTGCGTGCCTTTTCCTGCCCCGGGGGCGCCCAACAAAATCAGTCTCATGGTGTCCTCGGAAGGTTCTTTGATTTCTGTCGCGCCAGGGCGCGCATGAAGCACGGCCAGGGGCGGAGTTTGCTTCGAGGATAGCATGGGGTGCGGGCCGGGCCGGCCCCGCAGGCGCTCGCTTCTAGGTGCTGAAGAGCGCGCGGACCCGTGCCAGATCCTCGGGCGTGTCGATACCCGGGCCCGGTGCATGGGTGCTGACATGGACCGCGATCCGGTGGCCGTGCCACAGCGCGCGCAGTTGTTCGAGGGCTTCGGTCGCCTCGACCGGCGCCGGCGGCAGGCCGGGAAAGCCGCGCACAAAGCCGGCCCGGTAGCCGTAGATGCCAATGTGGCGCAGCGGCGCCGGAGCGATCGGCAGCGCGGTCGGGCCGGTGCCGGCGAAGCCGTCGCGCCACCAGGGGATCGGCGCGCGGCTGAAATAGAGCGCATTGCCCGCGGCATCGAGCACCGTCTTGACGACGTTCGGATTGACGAAATCCTCCAGAGAATCGATCGCGTGCGCCGCGGTGCTCATCGCGGCGCCGGGGTGCATCGCCAGCGTCTCGGCCACGGCGTCGATCAGGCCCGGATCGATCAGCGGCTCGTCGCCCTGGACATTGACGACGATCGCGTCGTCGGCCAGGCCGAGTTGTGCGCAGGCCTCGGCCAGCCGGTCGCTGCCGCTCGCGTGATCGGTGCGCGTCAGCAGGGCGCGAACGCCGTGCGCGCTGCAGGCGTCGACGATGCGGGCATCGTCCGCTGCCACCACCACGCCGGCGGAGCCCGAACGGGCGGCCTGCTGGGCGACGCGTACCACCATCGGTAGGCCGGCGATGTCGGCCAGTGGCTTGTCCGGCAGTCGCGTCGACCCCAGTCGGGCAGGAATCAGGACGGTAAATTCAGCGCTCACAGCCCCAACTCTTCGTCGGACAGGGTGCGCGCCTCGTTTTCGAGCAGCACCGGAATGCCGTCGCGCACGGGGTAGGCAAGGCGGGCGC
>NZ_JBFUIU010001327.1:0-1706 GCF_056401695.1 Variovorax sp. P4_D9 | reverse complement strand
CAGCGAAGCCGCGATGTCCATCTCGCGAAGGAAATACTTGTACGGCCCTGAATCGCTTCGGGCCTCGCCGGAGTCCTGCCGGTACGGAATGATGCTCACGAAGGCGCCGCAACTCGCGATGATCCGCTCGACCCGGTCCCCTTCGCCGAAGCCCTGCTGCTCTTTGGCATCACCGACCAGCCTCAGGCCCTGCGCCACCAGTTCTGCGCACACCGCGGCGGCGCTGGCCTTGTCGGCAGCCTGCCAGGAACAGCTGACGTACACGTCCCGGGCGCCGGCAGCGCTCGGTAGTTTCGCAGAGGGATAGAACGCGGATATCAGGGCGAGCGCCATCTGCGCATCCAGACCCTGCTGGGCGGCATCGATCCAGGTGATGCCCCTGATCAAGTTCTTCACATCGGCGTTGGCGATGCGAAGCGCCACGACCCGGAATCCCTCAACGTTCGCACGCTCATCCATCGCGCAGTTGTATTCGGCCGTGACCCAGCCCTTGTTGAGCGATTCCTCAGATGCGACCAGCAGGATTCCACGGCAGCGTCCGATGGCGTTTCCCAGGTCGGTCGCCAGCAGGGAGCCACCGGGCAACTGCACCTCGTCGAGCCATACCTTCAGTCCCGCCTGCTCGGTCAGCCACCGGTAAAGCTGCCGGACAAAGACCTGGTCCTTGTGGGCATAACTCAGGAAGACATCGAAATCGCRCTTGTTCAGTGGGAGCGACATGGGTGGCCCTGGCTGATTTATGAGTCGGAATGCTAAGCCCAAATTTGCTGGTTCATCCGTTCAGTGCAAGCCGCTCGAGCGCTCTATAGACCGCACGTACGGTGCTGCGATCGAGCTCTTTTGCCATCTCTGAAAGTTCGCTGTAGGGAACCATTAGCTCATCTCCGCGTTCGTCCTTGCGGGACGTCACTCCCTGGGCACGCTTGGCGTCCATCCAGGCAGAATGAACTTCTGCGGCTACCAGTTCGATGTTCGGCAGCTTCATGCTGTGACCCCTCTCGAGTGCAAGTTCCATGGACGACGACCTATTCTGAAGCCAATGCGGGTCGCATCCCATTCCGTGGTGTAGGCCCACGGCCCGGAGAAGGCCGAGTTGCGTAGTACTCAGCGAACCACTGGGGGCAGGCGAGAGGACGCAGTATCGCTGAGGCTCTGTCGACCCTCAAGCTGCATGTTGAGCTTGCCCCCGAAAAATGTAGTCTGGTGCGCTTGAAATAGTAGAACTTATGCGACACCTCCGACTTCGACGGAGGTCGTCATGCGCATTGCCCCCAGGATCGAACTCGATGCTGATGTTCAATGTGAGTTGACGGCCCTGGCGCGGCGAGGCCGCGTCGAGGCTCGTGTGCAGCAAAGGGCAAAGATGGTGTTGCTGGCCGTTCAGGGCTTGCAGGACAAGGACATCGCCGCCGAGGTCGATCTGGACCGGCGCCAGGTGGCCTTGTGGCGTCAGCGCTTCCTGGACGGCGGGGCGGAGGCCTTGGCGCTCACATTTGTTGACCCACTTGTACTCACCGGAACCTGACCCAGCGAGTGCGCAGGTGTTTGTGATTGCGCGGTGGTCGAGAGGTGCTCGCCTTTAGGGTATGTCAGTAGTGCCGATGATGGCAGCGGCGGCGTGGGGGCGTGGCGCAGGCCCTCTCGACGCTGTGCGGCCCTAGGCCGCGGGGGCTGGGGCTTGCCCCAGTGAAGGGCCCGTGCAGGGC
>NZ_JBFUIU010001326.1:0-1715 GCF_056401695.1 Variovorax sp. P4_D9 | reverse complement strand
GCCCTACATCACGCCGAAGGTCGCCAACGCATCGCAGGCGCTCATGCCGCCGCGGATCGCGTCGGCCACCTTGTTCTCGGTGCGCACCTTGTCAAGCGCCTTGGCCACCGCCTCGGCCTCGACCGCGCGCGGGATCACTAGCACGCCCTCGCGGTCGCCGAACAGCAGGTCGCCGGGCGCGATGCGCACGCCGTCGATCTCGATCGTGCAGCGGTAGTCGATGACCTGGCCGCGCACACCCTGGTCCTGCGCATAGGTGCCGCGGCAGAAGACGTCGAAGCCGAGCCGCTCGATCTCGTCGGCGTCGCGCACGTAGCCGTCGAGGATGGCGCCGGCCGCCTTCAGGTGCCGCGCGCGGGTCGACATCAAGCCGCCCCACAGCGCGTAGCGCAGCGAGGCACCGGTCGCGATGTAGATCTCGCCGGGCTTCAGGTCGTCGAGCGCCTCCAGCATCAGCCCGAAGGGCTTGCCCGACAGCGGTCCGGCCGAGCGCGAGCCGTCGTTGACGACATCGGCCTCGAGCACCGGCATCGCGCGGCCCACGATGCGCATCGATTTCTCCAGCGGCCCGATGCCGGCCCGCAGGAACTGGTGCTGATACCCGAGCGTGTCGAGCACGTCCCCGACGGCCGCGACGAACAGCTCGTCGCGGATCTGCCGGAAGAACGCTTCGTCGGTCAAGCGCTCAGCGCTCGATCGTTAGTGCCACGCCCATGCCGCCGCCGATGCACAGCGAGGCGATGCCCTTCTTGGCGTTCTGGCGCTGCATCTCGTGCAGCAGGGTGACCAGAATGCGGCAGCCGGAGGCGCCGATCGGATGGCCGATCGCGATCGCGCCGCCGTTCACGTTGACCTTGTTGATGTCCCACCCCATCTCGCGGTTCACCGCGCAGGCCTGGGCCGCGAAGGCCTCGTTGATCTCGAGCACGTCGAGGTCCTGCGGCTTCCAGCCGGCGCGCTGCAGCGCCTTCTGCGAGGCCGGCACCGGGCCCATGCCCATGAAGGCCGGATCGAGGCCGGTGCTGGCGTAGCTGGCAATGCGGCCGAGCGGCTTCAGGCCCAGCGCGGCCGCCTTCTTGGCGGTCATGACCATCACGGCGGCGGCGCCGTCGTTGAGGCCCGAGGCATTGCCGGCGGTGACGCCGCCCGCCTTGTCGAAGGCCRGGCGCAGGCCCGCGAGGCCTTCGGCGTTGGTCTTGCGGTTGATGAACTCGTCCTGGGCGAAGACCACCGGGTCGCCCTTCTTCTGCGGAATGTTGACCGCGACGATCTCGTCCTTGAACTTGCCGGCGTCCTGCGCGGCCGCCGCCTTGGTCTGGCTGCCGAGCGCCAGCTCGTCCTGGGCGGCGCGGCTGATGTCGTACTTCTTGGCCACGTTCTCGGCCGTGATGCCCATGTGGTACTGGTTGTAGACGTCCCACAGGCCGTCGATGATCATCGAGTCGACCAGTTTCCAGTCGCCCATGCGCTGGCCGTTGCGTGAATTGGGCAGCACGTGCGGCGCCAGGCTCATGCTTTCCTGGCCGCCCGCGATGACGATCTCGCTGTCGCCGGTGGCCACGGACTGGGCCGCCAGCATCACGGCCTTGAGGCCCGAGCCGCAGACCGCGTTGATGGTCAGCGCCGGCGTCTCGTTGGTGATGCCGCTCTTCAGCAGCGCCTGGCGCGCCGGGTTCTGGCCGCTGCCCGCGGTCAGGACCTGCCCCATGATGACT
>NZ_JBFUIU010001325.1:0-1721 GCF_056401695.1 Variovorax sp. P4_D9 | reverse complement strand
CTACAGAATCTGATCGCATCGTCCGAGATCGCCACGGTGTTCGTTGCCCGTGGAATGCGGGTGAAACGCTACACGCCCCACGCCAGCCAATGGTTCAATCTGATCCCTTCGGACCTGGGGCGTTCGCTCTTCGACCTCACGAGCCGGCTCGACTACCCTGAGTTGGCCCAGGACACTGCCTCGGCCTTCAAGGACTTAAGAATCAGCGAGCGCCATGTCGGCCGCGGACGGAAGGCACTTCCTGGCGCGGATCCTGCCGTAATCGCACGGCCGAAGACAGGATCGAAGGCGCAATCCTGAATTTCTTCGACGTCACGGCACTGCATCAGTCGGAGGAACGTGCGCGCGCCGGTGAAGAGCGGCTCAAGGTGGTCGCCGCCACGGCGCAGGATTTCGCGATCATCACCACCGACGAAATCGAAAGCATCGCCACCTGGAACGCCGGCGCCGAGCGCATCTTCGGGTTCACAGAAGAGGAGATGCTGGGGCAGCCCATCGCCAAGATCTTCACGCCCGAAGATCAGGCCAATGGTGTACCCGAGCGCGAGATGCGCACGGCCGCCGAAGAGGGTCGCGCCGAGGACGAGCGCTGGCATCGTCGCAAGGACGGCACTCGCTTCTATTGCATCGGCGTGATGACGCCCTTGGAGGGCGGCGCAGGCCCGGGATTCGCCAAGATCGCGCGCGACAGACGGGTTCGAAACGTCAGGAGCTCGATCAGGAGCACCGGATCTTCAAGGAGAAGAAGGCGAGCCTGACGGCGCAGATGGCCAACGAGCTCAAGGACAAGTTCCTCGCCGTGATGTCGCACGAGCTGAAGCAGCCATTGAATCTCATCCAGATGAACGTGGAATTGCTGGCCCGCCTGCCTGCAGCCGCCGAGCACCCGAAGGTGCGAGTGATTGGCGACACCATCAGGAGGGCGGTCGCGAGCCAGACGCGCATCATCAACGACCTGCTCGATCTTTCGCAGATCAGGACCGGCAAGATGCGTCTGAATCGCGTTGCAGTCGACGTGAGCGAGCTGGTGCAATCGCTCGCGAGCGCCTCCACTGCGGATGTCCCGGGCAAGCGCTTCGATCTCGAAGTTCGTTGCGGACCCGATGTGTCGTGCCTTGGCGATCGCGTGCGGATCGAGCAGATCGTCTGGAACCTGCTGAGCAACGCGGTCAAGTTCACGCCGGATGGCGGCCGCATCTCGGTCTCTGTCGACAAGGATGGCGATCAGGCGAAAATCACGATTGCCGACAGAGGCTGCGGCATCGCTGCGGAGAACCTGTCGCAGGTATTCGGCATGTTCAACCAGGCCGAGGCCGATGCCAACGCACGCAATGGCGGGTTGGGAATCGGCCTTGCGCTGGTCCAGGAACTCACCAATGCACACGGTGGGCGGGTCGAAGTCGACTCCGGCGGCCCGGGCCAGGGGTCACGGTTCTGCGTGTGGCTGCCCCGTCACGAAAAGTCCTCCGAGGATGCATCGCAAATCCCTGCAACGGCGGCGGCGGTCGACTTTCACACCCTGCGCGTGCTGGCGGTCGACGATCACTCGGAGAGCCTCGAGCCCTTCGCCGAAGTGCTCAGACTGGAGGGTGCCGCGGTCGACGTAGCCCAGAGCGCCAAGGCCGGTCTGGAATTGCTCGAGGCAAATACCTACGACCTGCTGATCTCGGACCTCGGCATGCCGGAAATTCGTCGCGGAGGCCCGCCGCCCGGCGACGCGC
>NZ_JBFUIU010001324.1:0-1721 GCF_056401695.1 Variovorax sp. P4_D9 | reverse complement strand
CACGCGTAGATCCCATGCCTCGTGGATTTGTCCCGGCCGCAATACCTCGTACAGCTGCCGCTCAATCCCGTGCGCGTGGACGAGCCCAGTGGCAGCTTTGTGTCGGGCAGCGTGAGTCCGCTCACCGGCTTCCACCGGCAGCAACCGCTGCAGAGCTGAAGTTCAGGTCGCAAAGTCGAAGGACAGCAACGGGCCCGAACCGGGCTTACAGCGGACTGCAATGGAGCCGAGAAGCGGCCGTTGGATGCTCGCTGCACCTACGCCGGCGGAACTTTGAAAACCCGACCGGTGCAATTTTGAAAGCAGCGTTCGTAAGCTGTTGATTTCCTYGAGCATCAAGGTGAGACAACCTTGAAGGAGCTCACCGATCTCCGAGCATTCGCATTGCACGAAACGGCCCCTATGAAGTTCAGGGCTTTGATCTTGACACCGAGGCTTGGAGCGAAGGCGCCTCGCGTGAGCGCTTTACCCTATGTCGCTGCGGCGGATCGAAGAACAAGCCATTCTGCGACGGTACGCACCGGAGCATCAAATTTCAGGACGACGACAACTGAATGATGGACGGCTTGCCATCGTCTGACCCAACACGGTGAGACCCGTCGTTTGAGGACGCAGGCTCGCGCCGCCTCACATCGACCGTCTGCTTCGCGGCCGCGTATCGAGATCTGCGAACGTCGCTGATGGGCCCTAAATGCTGACGGTGCAGTTGGCCGCGGAGCTGAAGGGAACGAGCATCAAGGTCAACTCGGACGACCCCGGCTTCACCGCCACCGACCTGAACGGCCACCGCGGCTACCAGACCGTGCCCAGGGCGCAGCGGCCGCCATCCGGCTCGCGCTGCTCCTGGACGACGGACCCACCAGTGGTTTCTTCAGCGCCAGCCAGCAAGAGCCTTGGTAAGCCGGCCCGCTCCGTGCGCTAGAAGCGCCATGCGGCGCAAGGTAGACGACCAGGCAGTGCGGGCTTGCTTTCGCTGGTCCATTCCGCGGAAGCGTTCGATGATGCGGCAGCTTTACCGCACCGGGCCAACAGCCGTCGCCGCAGCCAAAAGCGGCCGGTCGACATCGCTTCAAATTCGCGGGATAGCGGTCGTTTGCGGCGCTCGCACAACGAGGTCGGCGACGCTTTTCATGAAGCGCGTGACACGCCATTGGCGGTGTTCGCAAGAACGCTCGCATCGTCCTATCAACCGCCAGCGTCAATTCAGTAACTCAACCCCGTTGCGCTTCGGCCTTGAAACCGCCAAGCATTGAATGGAACGCAGAGAGTGGCCGCCTTTAGGATGGAGTTGGCTGAACTGGATATGCGCAACACATCCGCTGCGTGAACCGAACTGTCGGATTGGTTGGAGAYCAAAGCGCATGTGCAGTGAAGGAGAGCGACCGCCAGAGGCAAACGGCACGTGGCGGCCGGTATCAGATTGAGTTTGTTCTACGAGTGCAGAGCGCGACATAACCCGCGGAAGCTACTTGGCAGTACAACCGAAATAGCTTCCACTGCGCGTTGAGGAAACCCCTGTGCAATACAACCGCACTAGACGACCGAAGCATCGTGCGTGGCGTCACGATTGGCCGAATCGAACACGGGGGGCGCCGTTACGATGGACTTGAGGCTTGGCTCGGCTGGTTGCAGTCGCGACAGGTTGGGTCGCGGGCGACGCAGTTCAGCGTGGTCCGCGAAGGCACCTTCCAACGCATGCGCGGCACCGAGCACCTGATGAT
>NZ_JBFUIU010001323.1:0-1722 GCF_056401695.1 Variovorax sp. P4_D9 | reverse complement strand
TCCCTGCTGACTGACGGGTCGCGTGACAGGCGGATGCGTGCCACGGGCCGCTGGTCGAGCTTCTCCGCGGCGAATGCACCTTCGGGAAACGGCTCGATGGCGGCGCGCAGACCTCGTTCGCGCGCCGCGATGTCCAGCAGTTCGAGAAAGGTACCGTGGCTCATCATGATCTGCCGCGAGTGCGGATCGGTGTCGGGCAGCAGGCGGGTAAGGTCGCAGCGCAGCAAGATCTCATCCGGAGTGCCCAGGTCCACAAGCCAGGATTGCAGATTGTGCGAGTGGGGTGCGAGGATCGCGTAGCTCAAGATCCAGCGGCGCAGCTCCACTTGCGGCGCGGGGCCTTGCCAGGCCTCGATCGCCTCAGCGGGCATGCGCGAGTTGCACCCTGTGAGGCCAGCCGATGCTGACATCACCGCGCCCCCGCCCACGATTCGAATGAAGTTGCGGCGTTCCATGCTCACGTCACGGCGACGTCTGGGTGACGAAGCCCGCCACTTCGCGCCAGACCTCTTCTTCGTGTCCCAGCCAGACATGCCCGCCTGTGGGATAGGAAACAAACCTCGCTCCACGGATCTCTTGCGCCGTGTAGCGGGCGTTCTCGTAGGTTCCAAAGAGATCGTCCTTCACGCTGATCAGCAGCGTCGGGGCCGCGAGGCGCTCGAGCTCGTAGCGCGGCAGTGTGGAGGTGATTCGCGCGTCGATCCTCAGCCCTGCGGCGCGCTGGCTGACCGGCTGCGTGCCATTGATGACCGCCAGGATCCGAGCCCGCTCCTGCTCGCTGGCGCTATCGAAGACTGCGAGCGGTGTCGCGAGCATCGTGCGCACGAGCAGGCTCGGCCGCAGTCGCGTCAGAGTCCAGAGCGCAAGATCGGACGTGAGGATATGGTCGAAGACGAACTGCAAGGTGGGCGGCACCTCCATCGTCTGCCCGGCATGCGCCGGCGCGTAGGCCGCAGGCACCAGGAGCACCAACGCACTGCAACGCTGCGGATGGCGGATGCAGAACTGCATTGCCGAGGGCGCCCCGGCCGACGCCCCCAGCACCGCGATTCGCTCGATCCTCAGCGCATCGAGCAAGCATGCGTGGGCGTCGGCCTGCGCTTGTGCTGAGGGCTCATCCGGCGCCGGCGTGCGCAGATAGCCGAAGCGCGAGGGGGCGACGATCTGGACGCTGGCCCGCAGCAGTGGCTGCCCGAATAGGAGCGCTTGGTCGAAGCCGCCCCCGGCGCCATGGATGACCAGCAAGGGGGCGCCGGACCCTGCCACCGCGTACTCGATGTTTCCGCAGGGCGTCGCGATTAGCTTGCTGCTCGAGGATACCCGCGCCTGTGCATTCGACAGATCGGAGGAATAGCTTCTCCATGCAGCCGCTGCGATGACGGCGAGCACGAAGGCAACGATGACCAGGGCGATGCGCACCGACCGATTCTCGGGCGCCCCGCGCCACGGCGGTTGATCCACGTCAGTGATCTAACCATAAGCCCGTTCGACGGCAAGGTCTCATCCGGCAGCTTGCGTGCCGTCTCGATGCCCGCCATCGGCAGCCCTTTGGCCGATTCCAGCCCGGTCCTTCGAGTCGACAAGGGAGACGTCCACGAGTCCAAAATCCGAACTCGCTCTTGATCTGGTGACCGAGCGCCAGATGCAGTCGCCTCCTACGTCGATCGTTCAAGCCAGCCGCGCCTCCTTTACGACACCAGCTCACTAGCACGCAATCGGAGG
>NZ_JBFUIU010001322.1:0-1723 GCF_056401695.1 Variovorax sp. P4_D9 | reverse complement strand
GTTCGGCCATCGTCCAGGCTTGCGAGGAACTTCGGGCCGGTAAGCTGCACGACCAGTTTGTGGTAGATGTCATTCAGGGCGGCGCCGGCACATCGACCAACATGAATGCGAACGAGGTCATTGCCAATCGGGCGCTGGAACTGCTCGGGCACAAGAAGGGCGAGTATCAATACTTGCACCCGAACGAGCAGGTCAACATCGGCCAAAGCACGAACGACGTCTACCCTTCGGCACTCAAAATCGCAACTTACTCCGGCATCTTCGGTTTGATCGACGCAATGGGCGTGCTGCGGGAAGCGTTCGCCGCCAAGGCTGAGGAGTTCGCGGACGTGCTCAAGATGGGCCGGACTCAGTTGCAAGACGCCGTGCCGATGACATTGGGTCAAGAGTTCGGAACCTATGCCGTTATGCTGGGCGAAGACCAGGAGCGTCTACGTGAAGCCGCGCTGCTGATCTGCGAGATCAACATGGGCGCTACCGCCATCGGAACAGGCATCACTGCCCACCCAGACTACGCTCTTCTGGTTCTGCGGCACCTGGTGTCATTGACAGGCATTCCGCTCATCACGGCGCCCAACCTGATCGAGGCGACGCAGGATTGCGGCGCGTTCGTACAACTGTCGGGCGTGTTAAAGCGTGTTGCCGTTAAGCTATCGAAGACCTGCAACGACCTGCGCTTGCTCTCGAGCGGGCCACGTGCAGGGCTCGGTGAGATCAATCTGCCGGCGATGCAGGCTGGCTCCAGCATCATGCCTGGCAAGGTGAATCCGGTGATCCCCGAGGTGGTGAACCAGATCGCTTTCGAGGTCATTGGCAACGACCTCACGGTGAGTTTTGCAGCCGAGGCCGGTCAACTTCAGCTGAACGCCTTCGAGCCGATCATCGCCCACAGCATGTTCAAAAGCGTGAAGCATCTACGCAATGGCTGTTTGACCCTGGCTGAGCGCTGCGTCAAGGGCATTACGGCCAACAAGGCCTATCTGCGCTCGACAGTCGAGAACTCAATCGGCATCGTGACCGCGCTGAACCCCTACATCGGCTATGCCAACGCGACCTCGGTAGCTCAGGAGGCGCATGCGACTGGCGGTAGCGTTTCGGCAATTGTCCTTCAGCGCGGCTTGCTGACCCAGGAGCAACTTGCGGAGATCCTGCGGCCTGAAGTGCTCACCCAGCCAAGACCGCTTTCAGTGCCCCGCGAGTAGCGCGCCGTTGAGACGTTAAGGGCGATTTGAGATGAGCACTGGACTCATAGGGTCTTCCGAGTCGAATGCCCGGCAGCGTAGCGAAATTCACGGGTGCCGAGGGCGGTATAAATGGTCTCATGATGTTAGGGGCGGTCACGCGCCGGCCTCCACCGTGCCGCGACAACGCGGGTAGTTGGCACAACCCCAGAATGTGCCCCCGGCATTCGCACCGCGCTTCGCCGTTCGACGAACCATTTCTGACGAACACCTTGGACAGACCGGATCTGTAGCGGCCACGCTAGTGTAGTGCGCTCGAAATAATTGAACTTAAAGTATACTGCGCATACCAAGCTTTGCGGAGGTTTGAGCCATGCGCGTTGCCCGGAAGATCGAACTGGATGCTGTTGCCGAACGGGAGTTGACTGCGCTCGCCCGGCGCGGCCGCGTTGAGGCCCGCGTGCAGCAGCGAGCCAGGATCGTGCTGTTGGCCGCGAAGGATTGGCAGAACAAGGACATCGCTGCCGAGGTCGATTTGGACC
>NZ_JBFUIU010001321.1:0-1723 GCF_056401695.1 Variovorax sp. P4_D9 | reverse complement strand
ATCCGAACCCTGGTTGCCATGGCTGGGACACTCGTTCTTCCTTTTCCCGCCCGTGCGGCGGACTATCCCGATCACGCCATTCGCTTCGTGGTTCCCTTCAACGCTGGCGGCAACGTCGATGGCGTGGGCCGTCTTCTCGCCGCCGCGATGGGCCCGTTGCTCGGGCAGGCAGTGGTGGTCGAAAACAAGGCAGGCGCCGGCGGAAGCTTGGGCGCGGGCACCGTGGCACAGGGAACCGCCGACGGATACACGTTGCTGGTGGGTTCGAACGGGCCGCTGACCATCAACCCATTCGTTCAGGCGAAGCAGGTCTACGACCCGCTCAAGGACTTCGCTCCCGTCGCGTTGGCCGGCGTGGTCCCTCATGTGCTGCTCGCCAGCAACGAGCTTCCGGCGCGAAATTTGAAGGAACTGGTTGCGCTTTCGCTGCGCCAGCCCGTGAGTTGCGGCTCCTCCGGGATCGGCAGTGCGACGCATTTGACGATGGAGCGTTTCAATACGGCGACTGGTGCCCGCCTCATGCACGTGCCGTACCGTGGCGGCAACTCGCTCGTGCCGGACCTGCTCGGAGGTACCGTCCAGACAGCGTCCATGGAGTTCTCGACCGCCTTGCCGTTCCACAAGTCGGGCAAGGCGCGAATCATCGCAGTGGCCGCGCCCAAGCGCAGCCCGTTGGCGCCAGACGTCCCGACCTTCATCGAGGGCGGAGCGCAGGGTTTCACAGCCTTCAGTTTCGTCGGGCTGCTCGCTCCCGCGCGGACCCCTGAAGCTGCCTTGCGCAAACTGGTCGCTGCCGCCGAGGCAGCTCTCGCGGCCCCGGGAATGGCCGAGCGGTTGCAGGCGCTGGGTGTTGAGCCGGCCACGCCTGCAATGCGTGCACCGGTTGCCTTCGGTACTTTTCTTCGCGAGGAGTACGAGCGCTCTCGCGAGACAGTGCGCATCGCTGGTATCCGGCCGGAATGACGGTTGCGCACGCCATGGACAAGCCGACCAAGGTCACCTCGCCGTTGGCGCAGCCGCGCCGCCCGAGTTTGACGTTACCGCCTGGCAGTTGCGACAGCCACGTTCATGTCTACGGGCCGGCCGGCCGCTTTCCGTTCGACCCGATGCGGCCCTATACGCCGGAGGATGCACCGGTCGAGCGGGTCGAGGCACTGCATCGGTTGCTAGGCATCGAGCGCGCCGTTTATGTCCAGGCGACCGTCCATGGATTCGACAACGCTGCAGTGCTGGATGCGATCCAGCGCAATCCGCTGAATGCACGCGGCGTTGCGCTTGTCCATACCGACGTCTCCGATCGTGCGCTCGGCGAGCTGCATGCAGGCGGCGTGCGCGGTGTCCGCTTCAATTTCATCAAGCACCTAGGCGATGCGCCGGACCCGGACGGGGTCCTCCGCCTGGCTGAGCGTCTGTCACCGATGGGGTGGCATGTGCAGTTGCACTTCAGCGCGCAGGATCTTCTCGAGCAACTGCCCCTGTTGCAACGACTGCAATGCCCCTTTGCAATCGATCACATGGGTCGCACGCCCGTGGCGGACGGGCTCGGGCAGGAGGCCTGCGTCGCGCTGCTTGAGGTGCTTGGCGATCAACGGGCGTGGATCAAGCTTAGCGGCCCTGAGCGAATATCCGCTCAGCTCGCGCGCGGCGGTCAGTTTCCCTATGCCGACGTGGTGCCATTCGCTCGGCAATTGCTCGACGCCGCGCCCGATCGCTCGGTCTGGGG
>NZ_JBFUIU010001320.1:0-1724 GCF_056401695.1 Variovorax sp. P4_D9 | reverse complement strand
TCGCGATAGTCCGGATTGCGGCCGCCCTTGACCGCCACATGGACGTTGTCGAGGTAGAGGTCGATGCCAGTCTGGTCGAGATCGGCGATGCCCGCATAGCCGACCGCCGCGAGGATGCGGCCCAGGTTCGGATCACTGGCGTAGAACGCCGTCTTGACCAGCGGCGAATGGGCGACCGCGTAGGCGACCTGGCGGCACTCGGCCGCATCCTTGCCGCCTTCGACCCGGATCGTGATGAACTTGGTGGCGCCTTCGCCGTCGCGCACGATGGCCTGGGCCAATTGGCGGGCGACGTTCTGCATCGCCTCGACAAGCGCCCGACCCGCGGCGGAATCGAGCGAGCTGATCGTGTCGTGCGCCGCCTTCTGCGTCGCGATCACGACGAAGGAGTCGTTGGTCGAGGTGTCGCCGTCGATCGTGACGCGATTGAACGAGGCGTCGGCCAGCGCCTTCGCCAGCGGCTGGATCAGCGACGGATCGATCTTCGCATCGGTCGCCATGAAGCCCAGCATGGTCGCCATGTTCGGCCGGATCATGCCGGCGCCCTTGCTGATGCCGGTGACGGTGACGGTCGCGCCGCCGATCTGTACCTGCTGGCTGAAGGCCTTGGGCACGGTGTCGGTGGTCATGATGCCTTCGGCCGCGCGCGCCCAATGGTCGGGCGCGGCGTCGGCGAGCGCGGCGGGCAGGCCGGCTTCGATGCGCTCGATCGRCAGCGGCTCCATGATCACGCCGGTCGAGAACGGCAGGATCTGCTCGGGCGCCAGGTTCAGCTGGCGCGCCAGCGCGATGCAGGTCGAGCGGGTGCGCGCCAGGCCGTCGTGGCCGGTACCGGCATTCGCATTGCCGGTGTTAATCAGCATCGCCCGGATGCCGAAATCCTTTGCCAGGTGCTCGCGGCAGACCTGCACCGGCGCGGCGCAGAAGCGGTTCTGCGTGAAGACACCGCCGACCGCGGCGCCCTCGTCGATCAGCACCACCGTGAGGTCCTTGCGGTTGGCCTTGCGCACGCCGGCTTCGGCCACGCCGATGCGAATGCCGGGCACCGCATGCAGCGCGGCGGGATCGGGAGCGGAGAGATTCACTGGCATGAGAAAATCCTGGTCGATGGCTGTCAGGTGAGCTTGCCGTGGCAGTGCTTGAACTTCTTGCCGCTGCCGCACGGACAGGGGTCGTTGCGGCCGACGCGTGCGAAGGCCGCGGCGCCGGCACTGAGGCCGCCGGCCGCCTGGCGGCGCAGGCTTTCCTCGTCGACCCGCACCTCGACCTCGCCGGTCTCGGTCGGCGCCGTATAGGTGATGTTGGCCAGGTTCTCGCCGCGGCTTTCCATGGCCTCGGCGGCTTCCTCGAACTGCTCGCCCGACTGCACGCGCACCGTCATGAGCTGGCGCGTGACCTCGTTCTTGACCGAGTCGAGCAGTTGGCCGAAGAGCTCGAATGCCTCGCGCTTGTACTCCTGCTTGGGCTGCTTCTGCGCGTAACCGCGCAGGTGGATGCCCTGGCGCAGGTAGTCCAGCGACGCCAGGTGCTCGCGCCAGTGGGAGTCGATGCTCTGCAGCAGCACCATGCGCTCGAACTGGGTGAAATTCTCCTGGCCGATCAGGGCCAGCTTGGCGTTGAAGGCGTCGTTGCTGGCGGCAACCACCTTCTCGACCACGTCCTCGTCGCCGATCGCGGTCGCGGCCTCGACATCCTTCTGCAGCGGGATCTCGAGGCCCCACTCG
>NZ_JBFUIU010001319.1:0-1724 GCF_056401695.1 Variovorax sp. P4_D9 | reverse complement strand
GACGGATGTCGTGCAAACCGACTATGAGAAGGGCCGCCTCGCGGAGCTTCAGCGCCAGAAGGCCGAGGAAAGCAAGAACACCGGTGGGGTCTACGTACCGCCGCCGGCTGGCGCGCCCGTGGCCCAAGACAAGTTGGGCGGGACCCGTTGGATTGGGCGCTCCGGGAGCTGGCCCAGGTGCGGGCTCGTACCGGACGTACGTGACCACGCCGCAAGTGGTCGTCCAGCCCGGCTCCTATCAGGATCCGGCACGCCAGCAAGCCTTTCAGGAAGGCCTGAATCGCCAACTCGGCCAACTCTTGGCAGACGCGCCTACCGGTGCAGCCATCGCTCGTGTCCAGGCATACCAAGACCCGAACAAGGTGGCTGCAAGCCAGGGCCAGCAGGCCGGCGCGGGCGGGCAGGGTGTTGCCGCCACGAATATCGCCTCCGAGGATCTGGATCTCCCGGGCCCGTTGACGATCCAGGTCGCACGCACCACCTCGCCGATCGACACTGCGAAGTCCCCCTACGTCGCGGCTGAGATCCTGGGCGGCAAGTTCGCGGGTGCATTCCTGAAAGGCACCGCTGTCCTGAATCAGGGCGAAGGCCTCCAGGTCACTTTTACGGACATCCGCTTCAACGGAAAGGTCGCGAAGATCAACGCCGTCGCATTGGACGAACAGACTTCTGCAGACGCCCTAGCGGGCAGCATCGATCGCCACATTCTCTCGAAGTATGTGCTGCCGATCACGTTCGCAACCATGAGCGGCGCGGCGGGTGCGATCGCCCAGCGCAGCTCGGAGGTGGTGACCAACGGCCTCACCTCGTCTGTCGTCGTCCCCGAGGCCACGAATCGCCAGGCCGCTGCGGCAGGCCTGTCGTCCGCCACGCAGATCGGCCAGCAGGTTGTGCAGAGCCTCGCGCAGCAACCGAACACCGTGACTCTGCCTGCGAACACGACCATCGGCATCCTGTTCAACGCGGTGCAGACGGCGTCTTCCACCGCAGGCGGCGGTCATCAACAGCAGATGCAGCGGCAGCAGCAGCAACAACAACAACAGCAACAGCAGCAGCAGCAGCAGCGCGCTCCGCAGCAGGTGGTCTATGCGCCTGCGCAGCAAACGCCTTCCTTCAATCTTGCGACCGGCACGAACTACGGCACTTTTGCTCCGACCGTGGCAACAATGAACCAAACGCAGGTGCGTTACTGATGAGCCATTTTGAAGTCGAGCGCGACGAACGCGTGGGCGACGGCAACTCGCACGAGGACCAGCTGTGGGGCGCCGAGGGCGGCGGCGAATCGGTCGTTCACGACCCCGAAGAGCCAGGTTTCGACAACCGCGAGGCGCGCGACACTTTGAGCGAATCGCTCGATGACCCGGTCGACGCTATCCCTCGGGATCCCGAAGACGAGCCAGCCCCGAAGAAGAAGTCGAATCTGCCGTTCTACGGCGCCGTTGGGGCCTTCGCACTTGTCGCCCTGGGACTGGTGGGCTACAAGTCCGGCCTGGTCGGTGGCTCCTCGAGGAAGCCGATCGAGCCTTCCTCGGTCGCTTCGGCCATGGCAAGCGACACGCCGAAGAAGCCCGAATCCTTGATCGGCGCCGCCGGCGTCAGCAATGCCGCTACCCCCTTTCTGCTCGGGGGTGGCGATGCGAAGTCCGGCTCGAAATTCGACGCCGAGGCGGATCTGCTTTCGGACAAGAGATCCGCGCCCGCTGCGGCCCCTGCAGTCCCGGCTC
>NZ_JBFUIU010001318.1:0-1728 GCF_056401695.1 Variovorax sp. P4_D9 | reverse complement strand
GTGCTGTTGAATTTCATGATGAACGGATGCGATGCCATGGACGGCGGCGAGAACTTGCGCAGGCTGCTGGTGCGAACAGGTAGAACCGCAGAGGGCAACGTCGAGTTCTCCGTCGCTGACCACGGGTCGGGAATACCCGCGGCGGATCTCGAGCGGATATTCGATCCCTTTGTCACCAGCAAGCCGCACGGGCTGGGCCTGGGTCTGGCCATTTGCCGATCGATTGCCGAGGCGCATGGTGGCCGGCTGTGGGCTACCAGCAATGCGGATGCAGGTGCCACGCTGCATTGCGAACTGCCGACAAGGCGAGACTGAAGTCCATGGAAGAATTGACGCCCACGGTCTACCTGGTCGACGACGATCCCGACCTGCTGACGGCGATCGAGCGGCTGCTCGAATCCGCTGGATTGAAGGCCGTTGCGTTCTCGTCGCCTCGTCAGTTCCTCGACAACTACGACCCGAAAGCGCCAGGTTGCCTGGTGCTCGATCTCGCGCTGCCGGGGTTGAGCGGCCTGGAGCTGCAACGCGCGCTCGAGCAACAGGCCAGCCCGTTGCCGATTGTCTTTCTCACCGGCCGGGGCGACATCGCTGCGAGCGTCCAGGCGATGAAGCATGGCGCGAAGGACTTTCTGACCAAGCCGGTCAACGACACCGAGTTGATCGCCGCGATTCAGCAGGCGTTGGCCGGCAACCTGGCCCAGCGTCAAGCGAATGTGCAGCGCGAGCGCGTCGCGCAGTGCCTCGCATCGCTGACCGACCGCGAACGGCAGGTTCTCGAGCAGATCGTGGCGGGGAAGCTGAACAAGCAAATCGCTGCCGAGCTCGGCACCGTCGAGAAGACGATCAAGTTCCATCGTGGCAACCTGATGCGCAAGATGGGTGTGCGCGTCGTCGCCGATCTGGTCAAGCTGGCCGAGCGCGCTGGCGTCGGCTCCCCACCCAACACCTGAAGTCGCGCTTTTCGCACCGGCAGCGCGCCAGAAACCTGGACCAAGGTCCAGTTGGATTGAACGCCTGCGCCTGTTAGCGTGATGGCACGATGGAAAGCAACACATCCCTGCTGGCCGTGGTGGACGACGATGCGGATGTGCGCGTGGCCTTGACGCGGCTTGTTTCCTCAGCCGGATTCGCCGTCGAGACCTTCGCATCCGGCGCGGATTTGTTGCGCTCCATCGCGGACCATCAACCGGACTGTCTGGTGCTCGACTTGCATATGCCCGAAATGAGCGGTTTCGACGTCCAGAGCGCGCTTGCCCTCGCGCATGCTGCCGTGCCCGTGGTGGTCATCACGGGGCACGACACGCCCGAGTCGCGCGCACGGGCCCTGCAACTGGGCGCGAAAGCCTATCTGTGCAAGCCTGTCGACGACGCCGCGTTGTTGGCGGCCATCGACAGCGCCATCGGCTCTGTTCGGGGATCTTCGCCATGATCGAATCGGACTTCAGCAGGCTGCGGAAGATCCTCATCTTCGCCTGCGCCGCGGAAGCTGGCACGGGCATCGCTCTCGTGGCCCTCCCTTCGGTTGTCATCGCACTGCTGGTGCGGGCGAAAATCACCGATCTGGCGATGTTGCTCGCCCGAATCCTGGGTGTTGCGCTTCTCGCACTGGGATTGGCGTGCTGGCCGCAACCGCAGCGCGCGCAGCCAAGCTCGGCCGCATTCTGGCCGATGCTGACATACAGCGCCTTTGTCGCCGGGTATTTCGCCTATGTGGGTGCAGTCCTGCAC
>NZ_JBFUIU010001317.1:0-1730 GCF_056401695.1 Variovorax sp. P4_D9 | reverse complement strand
CCTACAAGACCGTGACCACGGTGGAAACCACGGCCTACCAGAACCCCAAGCTGGATGCGGCGGGCCAGCCGGTGAAGGACGCYCAGGGCAATCCGGTGACCGAAGACGCGAGCACCACCACGCAGACGCTGGCCATGGGCCCGGTCGCCTCGCAGGAGGCAATCAAGATGCTCGGCACCAACGGCGGCGGCTTTTTCAACGCCAACTCGGCGCATCCCTACGAGAACCCGACGGCACTGGCCAACCTGGTGCAGATGCTGGCCATCTTCCTGATTCCGGCCGCGCTGTGCTTCGCCTTCGGGCGCGTGGTCGGCGACCTGCGCCAGGGCTGGGCGGTGCTGGCGGCGATGACGGTGCTGTTCGTTGCAGCGGTGATCGTGGTCATCCCCGCCGAGCAGGCCGGCAATCCCCTGGTCGGCGCACTGGGCGTCGACCAGGCSGCCAGCGCGCTGCAGGCCGGCGGCAACATGGAAGGCAAGGAAGTGCGCTTCGGCATCACGGCCTCGGGGCTGTTCGCCGCCATCACYACGGCGGCATCCTGCGGGGCGGTCAATGGCATGCACGACTCCTTCACGCCGCTGGGCGGCATGGTGCCGCTGGTGCTGATSCAACTCGGCGAGGTGGTCTTCGGCGGCGTCGGCACCGGCCTCTACAGCATGCTGATCTTCGCCATTCTCGCGGTCTTCATCGCCGGGCTGATGATCGGCCGCACACCCGAGTACCTGGGCAAGAAGATCGAGGTGCACGAGATGAAGCTRACATCGATCGCGATCCTGGTGACGCCGATCCTGGTGCTGGCGGGCACCGCGGTCGCGGTGATCGCCGATGCCGGCAAGACCGGCATCGCCAACCCCGGGGCCCACGGCTTCTCGGARATCCTCTACGCGTTCACCTCGGCCGSCAACAACAACGGCAGCGCCTTTGCAGGGCTGTCRGCCAACACGCCGTTCTACAACGCGTGGCTCGCCATTGCGATGTGGTTCGGCCGCTTCGGCGTGATCGTGCCGGTGCTCGCCATCGCGGGCGCGCTGGCCGCCAAGAARCGCATTCCGGTCACCGCGGGAACGATGCCCACGCACGGCCCRTTGTTCGTGACCCTGCTGATCGGCACCGTGCTGCTGGTSGGCYTGCTCAACTAYGTGCCCGCGCTGGCGCTCGGCCCCRTCGTCGAGCACCTGATGCTGTGGAAATGAGAYYGCWGACCATGAAAAAGAAYCCTTCTCCCATCTCCCTGGGCGWGCCTGCCCAGCCGGCGGACGTGGCCGTGGCCGAAGCCAAGGCCCTCGCCAGGAAGAAAAAGCACCTCTCGCTCCTTGACGCCGAGCTGCTCAGGCCCGCGCTGTGGGCGTCGGTCACCAAGCTGAGCCCGCGCGTGCAGTGGCGCAATCCGGTGATGTTCATCGTCTACATCGGCAGCATCCTCACGACCATGCTGTGGGTGCACTCGCTGAGCTTCCCTGGCGAAACCGGCATGCCGCCGGCCTTCGTGCTCGCGGTGTCCATCTGGCTGTGGTTCACGGTGCTGTTCGCGAACTTCGCCGAAGCGCTGGCCGAAGGCCGCAGCAAGGCGCAGGCTGCTTCCCTGCGCGGACTGCGCAAGGACACCTGGGCCAAGAAGCTGACCCAGCCCTTCCATGGTGCGACCTTTCTGCCGGAGCAGGCACCGAACCTGCGCCGCGGCGACGTGGTGCTGGTCGAGACGCACGACGTGATCCCGCTCGATGGCGAGG
>NZ_JBFUIU010001316.1:0-1734 GCF_056401695.1 Variovorax sp. P4_D9 | reverse complement strand
GGAAGAAGCCCATGCGGGTGTTGAACGACTGCGCCAGGAAAGCGCAACGGCGCTGGCCCAGAGCGAGCAGGACCTGCGCGATGCAGAAGCCTGTCATGCCGCGCAGGAAAAACGCATGCTCGCCGAGGTCGACCGGGCACGCCAATCCTCCAAGCAGCTGGAGGCCGGGCTGGCCAGGGAACAGCAACGGCGCATCCAGAGCGAGGAGGCTGCGGCCCAGACGCTGGAGGCCGGCCGCCGAATGCTGCGCGACACGCTTGCGGGCGCATTGCGCCGCAGGGGACACATAAGCCCTCCGTTGGCTTGGGCAAAGCTTAGTACTGGCCCTTGCGTCGAAAGACGTTCTTCATCGCTGAGGCATGTTGTGGCTGACCTCTCCGCATCCGGCCAACATCCCGCGCAATGGCTGAACTCCAAGACGCACTCCCTGTCRCGCCCGCTGTCGTGCAATGGGCCCGTGCGCGGGCTACACGCCGGAGGATGCGGACGAATCGTCCTTGGGTTGAGGCGGCTCCGGCGTGTTGCGATCGCGGGCGTTTGCTGGACATGCCGCCGATGGCAGACCTTGCCCGAATAGGGGCAAGCGGGGTGCCGTCGGTACTTTTGGCGTGGACCGGCCGAGGGGGACCCCGCGTCGCACATCGGCTGCTGTCGACTGGGCACGCCGATTTCCCGGCGTTCTCTGAGCGTCTACATCCATCCCGCCCGTTGAAACCGGTCGTACGCAAAGCGCACACACAAGCGATCAGCGCCAGCGCAGGCGGGTAACCGTAGCGCCATTTCAACTCGGGCAGCTGATCCAGGTTCCCCAGATGCCGACAAGCGCGGTTCAGATGACGAAGATGCCAGCCCAAGCCGCCACATTGCCTTCAACTGCGGGCGCCCCCCGCCTCAGGGCCACTCAGAAATCGGAAGACCGGACGATGATCGGTTCACGGTGCGTGGCGTCATAGCGCGACCAAGCGGCCACGTTGATCGCCACGTAGTTCTCTTCGTACGCGCTCACCGCGCGGCTGGCGCCATCCGAGGCGTGCACGTACGCGCCGAAATGGGACGCGAGCGCGTCGTCGGTGATCAGGGCTTGAATTTCGCGGCCGCGCGCGGGGAGGGTAAAGGCCACGCCATTGCCGACCCAGCGCGCGCCGCGCGAGCCGCCGATGCGATGGCCCCCCGGCTCGACACCCCTGGCGGGTTCCAATGGTGCCCGCTCCGTTTCCATTGCTTCCACGACGGGTTCGGGCGGCGGATCTTCAATAACTTCGGCCGACGCAAAGTCTCGATCAAGATACATCATTTCATAGTTGCCGATCTGGACGATGTCCCGGTCCAGCAACGGCCGCATCGACACGTCATCGCCGTTGACCAGCGTGCCGTTGGTGCTGTGAAGGTCGTGGAGGGTGACGAAATGCCCGTGCCGCGTGAGGATGACGTGGGTCTTGCTGACGGTGGCGCTCGCGAGCACGAGATGGTTGCGCATGCTCCGACCGATCTTGAACTCGCCTTCGAGGAGCCGCACGTTGCGAAGTGCTACACCGTTTTTGGTCACGATCAGAGTCGGCATCGCTCGAGTTCCCCCTTGTGCCGGAGATGGTAGGCCGGCACACGCGCAGCCGCGGTCAATCGTCACACGACGAGAGCAATGAGACGAACTGATACAGCAACGGTCAAGCCGCGCATCTGCACCATGCCGGCACGCCCAATTGGTGCCGCCTTCGAATGCATCAGATGCGGCTG
>NZ_JBFUIU010001315.1:0-1739 GCF_056401695.1 Variovorax sp. P4_D9 | reverse complement strand
CGGCAGCACCGGCAGCGGCTGCAGTCGCCGCCACCGGCGCGTCGAAGTCCGACGTCGCGATGCCCGCCGCAGCCAAACTGCTGGCCGACAACAAGCTGAGCACCAGCGACGTCGCCGGCACCGGCAAGGACGGCCGCGTGACCAAGGGCGACGTGCTCGGCGCCGTGGCCGCCGGCACCACCGCCAAGGTGGCGCCGCCCGTGCCGGCGCCCGCCGGCGCACCCAAGGCTACGCTGCCGCAGGTCGCCGTGCCGACCGGCGCACCCGACCTCGGCGACCGTCCGGAAGAACGCGTGCCGATGAGCCGCCTGCGCGCGCGCATCGCCGAGCGCCTGCTGCAGTCGCAGTCGACCAATGCCATCCTGACCACCTTCAACGAAGTCAACATGGCCCCGGTCATGGAGATGCGCAAGAAGTTCCAGGACGCGTTCACCAAGGAGCACGGCGTCAAGATCGGCTTCATGAGCTTCTTCGTCAAGGCCGCGGTGCATGCGCTCAAGAAATACCCGGTGATCAACGCCTCGGTCGACGGCAACGACATCGTCTACCACGGCTACTTCGACATCGGCATCGCGGTCGGTTCGCCGCGCGGCCTGGTGGTGCCGATCCTGCGCAATGCCGACCAGATGAGCTTCGCCGACATCGAGAAGAAGATCGCCGAGTTCGGCCAGAAGGCCAAGGACGGCAAGCTGGGCATCGAGGAGATGACCGGCGGCACCTTCTCGATCTCCAACGGCGGCACCTTCGGCTCGATGCTGTCGACCCCGATCATCAACCCGCCGCAGTCGGCCATCCTCGGCGTGCATGCGACCAAGGACCGCGCCGTGGTCGAGAACGGCCAGATCGTGGTGCGCCCGATGAACTACCTCGCGATGAGCTACGACCACCGGATCATCGACGGCCGCGAAGCCGTGCTGGGCCTGGTCGCCATGAAGGAAGCGCTGGAAGATCCGTCGCGCCTCTTGTTCGACATCTGAGGAGCGCCGGATGTCTGACAAGCAATTCGACGTCGTCGTCATCGGCGGCGGCCCCGGCGGCTACATCGCGGCGATCCGCGCGGCGCAGCTCGGCTTCAACGTGGCCTGCATCGACGAGTGGAAGAACGCCAAGGGCGGTCCGGCCCTCGGCGGCACCTGCACCAACATCGGCTGCATTCCCTCGAAGGCGCTGCTGYAATCGTCCGAGCACTACGAGCACGCCGGCCACAGCTTCGCCGACCATGGCATCAAGGTTGAGGGCCTGGGCCTCGACGTGGCGAAGATGCTGTCCCGCAAGGACACCGTCGTGAAGCAAAACAACGACGGCATCGCCTACCTGTTCAAAAAGAACAAGGTCGCGTTCTTCCACGGCCGCGGCTCGTTCGTGAAGGCGAGCGAGGCCGGCTACGAGATCAAAGTCGCGGGCGCCGCCGAAGAGAGCATCACCGGCAAGCAGATCATCATTGCGACGGGCTCCAACGCGCRCCCCTTGCCCGGTGCGCCCTTCGACGAGGAGAACGTCCTGTCGAACGACGGCGCGCTGCGCATCCAGGCCGTGCCGAAGAAGCTGGCGCTGATCGGCTCGGGCGTGATCGGCCTCGAGATGGGTTCGGTCTGGCGCCGGCTCGGCGCCGAAGTCACGGTGCTCGAAGCGCTGCCGACCTTCCTCGGCGCGGTCGACGAGCAGATCGCCAAGGAAGCGCTCAAGGCCTTCACCAAGCAGAACCTCAAGATCGAGCTCGGCGTCAAGGTCGGCGAGGT
>NZ_JBFUIU010001314.1:0-1740 GCF_056401695.1 Variovorax sp. P4_D9 | reverse complement strand
GCGCGACCCGATCGCCGTCAACCGCGCCGAGCTCGCCTGGCGGCTCGGCCTGCTGCTCGCAGGAGCCAACTTCGTGCTGCTGGCGCTGACGCTGTCGAGCGTGAATCCACGCGTTGGGCGCAGCGGCAACCTGGTGTTTGCGCTGTTCGCCTTCATCCTTTACTTCAACCTGCTCAACCTGGGCCAAAGCTGGATCGGCGCCGGCCGCTACTCCATGGGCGGCTTCATGATCACGCTGCATGGCGGCGTGCTGCTGCTCGGCCTGCTCTGGCTTGCGAAGCGACATTTCAACTGGGGCTTCCGGGCGCACCGCGTCCGTGCACGGCCTGAAAGCACCTCCGTCACGTGAATACCATCCGCCGCCTGATCTACGCGGAAGTGGTGAAGGCCGTGGCCTTCGTCACCCTGGGCTTCCTGAGCCTGTTCTTCTTCTTCGACTTCGTCGACGAACTGCAGGCGATCGCCAACCCCGGCTCGCTCGGCTACGGCGCGCCCCAGGCGCTGCTGTACGTGGCGCTGCTGATTCCCAGCCACCTCTACGAGCTGCTGCCGATCACGGTTCTGATCGGCACCATCTTCGTGATGGCGCGGCTGGCTCAGAGTTCCGAATTCACGATCCTCCGAACCAGCGGCCTCGGCCCATGGCGCGCCCTGCGCACCCTGCTGCTGCTCGGGGTCGGCTTCGTGGTGCTGACCTTCGCGATCGGCGACTACCTGGCGCCCGCCTCGGACCGCACGGCCCAGTTGCTCAAGGCCCGCTACCAGGGATCCCTGTCGCTGATCGGCAACACCGGCGCTTGGCTCAAGGAGCGCCAGGGCGAATCGTCCTTCGCGGTCAATGTGGCGTCGATGGGGCGCAACGGCATTCTGAAGGATCCCCGGATCCTCGAATTCGACGGCGAGGGCTTTCTGGTCGCACAGACCTCGGCGCCCGCGGCCAGCGTCGATCGCGGCCACTGGACCCTGGTCAATGCCGAGCGCCAGCGGTACGACACCCGCGGCCCTGGTGCCCCGCGCATCGTCAACACCAATGTTCCGGTGCTCGAATGGCCGACCTCGCTGAGCAGCGAGATGGTGTCGGTCGCGCTACTGCGCCCGGACCGCATGCGCACGCTCGACCTGTTCGACTACATCCGCCACCTCGAGGCCAATGGGCAAACCGCGCAGCGCTACGAAATCGAGTTCTGGCGCAAAGTGTTCTATCCGCTGTCCTGCCTCGTGATGATCGTTTTGGCCCTGCCCTTCGCGTACCTGCATTTCCGGCAGTCGGGCATCGCCACCTATGTGTTCGGCGGCGTGATGATCGGCATCAGCTTCTTCCTGCTGAACAACGTCTTCGGCTACCTCGGCAACCTGGGCAACTGGTGGCCATGGATCACGGCGGCGGCGCCGGGACTGATCTACTCCGTCTTGTCGCTGGGCGCCTTTAGTTGGCTGGTGTTGAGGCGGTAGCGCGGATGCCAGTCATGCAATCACCGCTGGGAATCGTGCTTTTCGCGCACGGATCGCGCGACGAACGCTGGCGCGCGCCGGTCGAGGCGGTGGCGCGACAGGTTGCCGCGCTCGACCCGACCGCCCGAGTCGCCTGCGCCTACCTCGAACTGGTCGCCCCCGACCTGCGCAGCGCCGCGCTGGCCCTGGTCGCCGCCGGGGCCCGGAGCGTGCGGGTCGTGCCGCTGTTCCTTGGCATGGGCAGGCACGTGCGCGAGGATCTGCCGGTGCTGGTCGACGAACTCCGCG
>NZ_JBFUIU010001313.1:0-1740 GCF_056401695.1 Variovorax sp. P4_D9 | reverse complement strand
AGCTCGAGCAGCGCACGAAGGAGAATGGCGAGAAGGAAAACGAAGGAGAGGTGGTCGGCCGCTCCATCGTCGATCCAGCCATCAATTCGGCGCTGATGATGTGCACGTACCAAGGGCATATTGGGGGCGACGGAAACATCATGGCAACCGTCGCCGAGGTGCAGCGCATCTCTAAGGCGGTGAAGGCCGGCGACCTGTCGGACCTGGAGGCGATGCTTATTGGGCAGGCCATCGCGCTGCAGACCATCTCCACAAGCCTTGCCGATCGCGCGCAGAAGCAGGGGCTTCAGCGAAACCTCGAAGCGTTCCTCGGGCTGTCGTTCAAGGCGCAGGCCCAGAGTCGGGCAACCGTTCAGGCGCTGGTGGAATTGAAGTATCCGCGGCAAGTGGTGTTTGCCAAGAACGTGAGCAACATCAACAGCGGGCAGCAGCAGATTAACCATGGCGTCTCGGCTTCCGCGCAGGCGGGGAAAGCCGAAGGCCAGCAAAGCAAACTTTTGGGGGTTGGAAATGGCGAATGGGTGGACACCGGAGCGAAAAGCGCGGCAGGCGGAACTTATCCGCACCTGGCGACCTTGGGACCAGTCAACCGGGCCGCGAAGCCCAGAAGGAAAGGCCAAGGTGTCGCTTAACGCCTACACAGGCGCTCAGTGGAAGACGATGCGGCAGCTCGTTAAGGAGACGAACACGATGCTTCGCGACCACAAGCAGGCCATTCAGGCTCTTTGAAGTCCCAACCATGTTCAGAGAAACACCGAAGACCAACGCCCCGCGCGTTCCGGGTCTGCTCGACTTCAGGGCGAAGCAGGCCGTCAAGAAGATCGCCAAGCTGCCGAAGAAGCCGGCAGCGCCCAAGAAGCCCCGTTGATCCAACCGAAAAAGGATCTGAACCGGTTCGTGAGCCGGTGGGTGCCGAGGCGGTGATAGGCTGCCTCTGAACTTTGGAGACAGCATGCTGTACGAAATTGCGGGAACGGGCACGCGGATACTTGGAACGCTGCATTTCTTTCCGCCTGGCCCGCAACGGTGGATCGATCCCGTTCGTCGCATCTTCGATTGGGCGGAGAAGATCTACATCGAGACGAAGGTGGAAAAGGCCGGTGAGCTGGTGAGGTTGCCTGCTCGGTTCAAGGCGGGGCATCTTTCCTCCGACCTGCGACAGGAAGTCGATCAGGTTTGGCCCCAAGCCGCGCTTGGCGACATGGATCGCTGCAGCCTGCTTGGGGTGTGCCTCGTTGTGAACTCGCTAGGGGTGTCCCGTGTCGAAGGCGTTGAGCCAACGGTGAGAGCTTGGCTCGGGTCGTCAGGCGATGTCCTGGAACTTGAAACGGCGGAGGATTTCGTACACGCCGCCAACGACATTCCTTTGGACGACCTTATTTTTTCGATCCGATTCGCACTCCAGCGGCAATCAGCAGCGTCTCAAAGAGATTTTGAGGCCAAGGCCCGAGCGTGGAGGGTGCACGACCTCGCGAAGCTTGAAGCGCTCACAAAGGTCGGGACGACGGAAGCAATGCGTCGCGCCCTGTTCGAAACAAGAAATCGGAAATGGGCTGAGACCATCGCTGCCCATGCGGCGACATCGCCGGAGCGCACGCTTGTACTGTGCGGTGCTGGGCACCTGTGCGGTCCGAACAACCTGCGTGAAGTGCTCGAACGAGACCATGGGCACGAGGTCAATCGGCTGATGATGTAGCTGTCTCTTTGGGAAGTGGCTATGCGCGCGCCACTTGCCAATGG
>NZ_JBFUIU010001312.1:0-1740 GCF_056401695.1 Variovorax sp. P4_D9 | reverse complement strand
AGCTTGTCCTCGGGCGTGGCCTCGGCCAGGAAATCGTCCACGCCGGCCTCGGCGGCGATGGCCGCCGCCGTCAGCTTGTTGTCGCCGGTGATCATCACGGTCTTGATGCCCATGCGGCGCAGTTCGCCGAAGCGCTCCTTGATGTCGGTCTTGACGATGTCCTTGAGCTCGACGATSCCGAGMACGCGGGCGCCTTCGGCCACCGCCAGCGGCGTGCTGCCGCGGCGCGCCACGGCGTCGGCGGCCTGCACCAGCGCGTCGGGCAYCGCRCCGCCGAGCGCCTCGACATGCCGGCGCACCGCRTCGACCGCGCCCTTGCGCARCACGAYCGSRTYGGYRTCRAGGCTGTTKGSYGCMGCCGGCAGGTTGACGCCGCTCATKCGGGTYTGCGCCGTGAAGGGCACGAAGTGMGCRCCYTCGACGCCCTTGTCGTCCGTGCCGCCGCGRCGRGCSAGTTCGACRATGCTGCGGCCCTCSGGCGTTTCGTCGGGCAGCGATGCCAGWASCGCGGCRCGYGCSAGKYKCTCCTGCGRWACGCCRGGCGCCGYRAKGAASGCGCTGGCYTGGCGRTTGCCSWGSGTGATGGTGCCGGTCTTGTCGAGCAGCAGCACGTCGACGTCGCCCGCGGCCTCGACCGCGCGGCCCGAKGTCGCGATCACGTTGGCCTGCATCATGCGGCTCATGCCGGCCACGCCMAYKGCSGACAGCARSCCRCCGATGGTGGTCGGRATCAGGCACACGAGCAGCGCGACCAGTGCCGTCAGCGACACCACCGWGCCCGCACCSGCSGCGCCGACGCTGAACACCGAGTAYGGCAGCAGCGTCGCSGTGACGACCAGGAACACSAKSGTCAGCGCSACCAGCAGGATSGTSAGCGCGATCTCGTTCGGCGTCTTCTGGCGCTTGGCGGCYTCGACCATGCCGATCATGCGGTCGAGGAAGGACTCGCCCGGATTGACCGWGATGCGCACCACCARCCARTCCGACAGCACCCGCGTACCGCCGGTGACGGCSGAGAAGTCGCCGCCCGATTCGCGCACCACCGGCGCCGATTCGCCGGTGATCGCGCTCTCGTCGACCGAGGCCACGCCTTCGATCACCTCGCCATCGAGCGGGATCACGTCGTGCGTCTCGACCAGCACCACGTCSCCGCGGCGCARGTTCGGTGCCTGCTCCGGTAGAAAGGTCGCACCATGGAAGGGCTGGGTCAGCTTCTTGGCCCAGGTGTCCTTGCGCAGTCCGCGCAGGGAAGCAGCCTGCGCCTTGCTGCGGCCTTCGGCCAGCGCTTCGGCGAAGTTCGCGAACAGCACCGTGAACCACAGCCAGATCGAGACCGCGAGCACGAAGGGTGCGGGCATGCCGGTGTCGCCGGGGAAGCTCAKCGMGTGCACCCACARCRYGGTCGTGAGGATGCTGCCGATGTARACGATGAACATCACCGGATTGCGCCACTGCACGCGCGGGCTCAGTTTGGCGAAGGCGCCCCACAGTGCCGGCTTGACCAACTCGGCATGGAACAGCGAGAGGTGTTTCTTCTGCCTGGCAAGGGCCTTAGCCTCGGCGACGGCCGCCAACTCGGGAGGCACGCCCAGGGAGATGGGAGAAGGGTTCTTTTTCATGGTCTGCAGTCTCATTTCCACAGCATCAGGTGCTCGACGACGGGGCCGAGGGCCAGCGCGGGCACATAGTTGAGCAGGCCGACCAGCAGCACGGTGCCGATCAGCAGGGTCACGAACAAAA
>NZ_JBFUIU010001311.1:0-1740 GCF_056401695.1 Variovorax sp. P4_D9 | reverse complement strand
CTTCTTCACCTACAACCGTCGGTTCTGATGCGCCGTCTTCGCCGGCGACGTAGAAGGGCGCCGCGCGCGATGGGCGCGGCGCCCCGAGCCGAGGCTCAGACGACGCCTTGCGCCAGCATCGCGTCCGCCACCTTGACAAAGCCCGCCACGTTGGCGCCGTCGACGTAGCTCACCGTGCCGTCMGCGCGGCGGCCGTGGCGCATGCAGTCCTCGTGGATGCTGCGCATGATCGAGCGCAGGCGCGCATCGACCTCCTCGCGCGGCCAGGAAATCCGCATCGCGTTCTGGCTCATCTCGAGGCCGGAGGTCGCGACGCCGCTGGCCTTGCCGGGCGCGAACAGCACGCCGCGTGCTTCGAACAGCTCGATGGCCTCCATTGTGGACGGCATGTTGGCGCCTTCGGCGACGCACAGTACGCCGTTCTTCACCAGCATGGCCGCGTCCTCGGCATCGAGCTCGTTCTGCGTCGCGCAGGGCAGGGCGAGATCGACCGGCACGTGCCAGGGCCGGCGACCGGGCAGGAACTCGGCGCCGACCTGCGCGGCGTAGTCGCCGACGCGACCGTAGTGCCGGTTCTTCACCTCCATCAATTGCGCGAGTTTGGACGGCGTGAAGCCGCTCGGGTCGACGACGGTGCCGCTCGAGTCGGACACCGTCACGACCCGGGCGCCCAGGGACATGGCCTTCTCGATCGCGTACTGCGCCACGTTGCCCGACCCGGACACGCCGACCCGCAGGCCTTCGAGCGCGAGGCCCTTCTGCCGCAGCATTTCCTCGGCGAAGTAGACCGTGCCATAGCCTGTGGCCTCGGGCCGCATCAGCGAGCCGCCGTAACTCAGGCCCATGCCGGTGAAGACGCAGTCGGCGCTGTTGCCGAGCTTCTTCATCATGCCGGCCATGAAACCGATCTCGCGGGTGCCGACGCCGATGTCGTCGGCGGGGACGTCGCGGTCGGTGTGGCGGAACAGCTCGCTCACGAAGACCTGGTAGAAGCGCATGACCTCGCCGGGACTGCAGCCCTTGGGATCGCAAACGCGCTGACCACCCTGCCCATGGGCGGCGGCAAGGGCGGTTCAAGGAGCACCCGTTCCGGTTCGATCAGGCGATCGAGCAGGCCGTGCGCGGCGTACCTGGGATGCTTCTCGATGTAGGGCCACAGACTCTTCATCACTTCGGCGATGGCCTGCAGGGCGCGCTTGCGCACAGTTCAGGAAATCATTSGGCGTCATCCGGCCATGGTCAGGGTGCGGCGATTCTGGAGCCGATGCGCGGCAGTGTCTGCGCGATACATCCACCAGAACGAAGGGAGTATTCCAATACGGGAGCTTGAATGGCGTCAGGGGTCTATGGCATTCGGCGACTGGCAAGTCCGACTTCAGTTGTGGTAACTTGATCGTTCGACACCTTCAACGCATCTGATCCAGGGAACCGATGAACACCCCCGTGGCCGAGACTGATTCATCGCTCGAAGAACTCCGCATCGCGGCACTGGTGCGCCAGGCGCCGCTCGAGTTCGCGCGGGTGGTCTACGGGCTCAACGACCGGGCCAACGGCCGTGCGGGCACCATGGCCGCCGAAGACGTGGCGCGCACGGTTCGCCAGGGCGTGCCCGTCACGCGGGAACGGGCGGAGCAGCGGGCGCGCGGCTACCTGCCACTGGCCGGGCAGGAGCACTGCCCCCGCTGCTGGGTCTTCCACGGTATCAAGAGCCCGCTGCAATACCGCGAGGCCACCGACGAC
>NZ_JBFUIU010001310.1:0-1741 GCF_056401695.1 Variovorax sp. P4_D9 | reverse complement strand
GCTTGAACTCCAGCGGCACAAGCTGCGTGGTCCTGGCCCCCGCACCGGTCACCAGAGCTAAGTCGATCCCCGCGCTCCCGCCGCTGAGGAGAAAGTCCGAGGCAAGGAAAAAGTCGAAGTCGGTATAGGTGTGCCCCGAATCGCTGACGTGCGTCGACAGGTCCCCGCTACCGGTGAACGTGTCTTGGTAGAGGACTGTCATGGCTCAGACTTAGGGCGTCGGCAGGGTGATGTTGGCCGCGTCGACCAGCTGCGGCGCGCCGGCGGTCAGGTTGACGCTGCTCATGTTGAGGTTGGCGCCGGCCGTGCCGCACGTGCCCTGCAGCCGCGGCTCGGTCGAGCTGGCCGCGCCGGTGTCGGTTCCCGAGACGATGCGGAAGTGGGTGGCGATGCCGCTGGCGACGTTGATGCCGCTCCACACCTGGGCCGGATCCTTCGGGATCGTGCCGGCGACCGGCGTGCCGAACTCCAGCGGGTCGCCCGTCGAGTTTTGGCTGACGATGGACAGCAGCTCGCCAGTCTGCGCCGCGTCTCCAGATACCGGGGGCGTGTCGCCGAAGATCAGCATGACACGATCGGGGATGGCTGCGATGAGTGCAGCGACGGCTGCATTGCGCAGGCCGGTGGATGCTTTGAGAGTCGCCATGGTGGTTTCCTTCAGGCAGAAGCAAGGGAGAGAGCGGCGATGACGCGCAGCACGGAGCCTTCGTCAACGAGCTTGGGAGAGGCGAAGCGCACGGCGCTGGGGATCACGCCGGTGACGGAGCCGTGCGGCTGCGACGACGAGATCACGCCGCCAAAGATGGTCTTGGGCTCGGTGAAGGTGAACTCGGCGCGCGCGGCGTTGTTGTCCATGCTGCCGGCCACGATCGCGCCTGGCGTGAATGGCACGCGGTTCGCGGGCGTGTAGGCGGTGCACTCGGTCGCCAGGCCCGGGAAGGTGGCGGCCGTGATCGCACCGTTGGGCGTGAAGTTGCCCTCGTACAGCGCAATGAACCATGCAGAGATTTGCGCGGCGCCCTTGAAGCCCGCGCCCATGAGGTAGTTGATGCCCTCCAGCGGGAACAGGTTGTGCGTGACCTCGTACTGGGACACGGAGCCATCGGGCGCGACGACGTCGGTGATGTAGACGAATCCGGCCTTGGCCAGGGACTGGAATTGATTCATAGGACGGTTCCCTTGCGGATCACTTCCGCATCCATGAAGGAGGTCGCGATGGCGACGGACTGCTCCGCGCCGAAGCGCGAAGTGATGAGTTGGGCGATGCCGTTCTGCTCGCGGTAGAGCGAGGCACCGGAGGCAGCTGCGCCGAAGTCCAGCGCTTCCTCTTGGACGTTCTTGAGCTGGCCGTTGTCGCCGGCGACGATCAGCCCGCGGTCGCTGTGCCAATAGACCTTCTCGTCGGCCGGCGAGCGCAGGCTCGTGCCTGGCGTGGCGCCATAGGGCAGTACTTCGCGCAGCGTGCCGGCCGCCAGCACGCCGGAGATCCAGTACGTACGGTCGGCCGCGATGTAGATGCCGTTGTCCAGGGCCTCGATGAGGGTCACCGGGGCCGGAAAGCTGATGAAGCCCTTGACCGGGTCCAGCACGCCGTAGTTGTAGGGCTGGGAGATGAAGACGGTGTTGCCCGAAGCGACCAGCATGGAGCCGCTGAAGTGGCGCACGATTAGTTGTAGGGCTGGGAGATGAAGACGGTGTTGCCCGAAGCGACCAGCATGGAGCCGCTGAAGTGGCGCACGAT
>NZ_JBFUIU010001309.1:0-1743 GCF_056401695.1 Variovorax sp. P4_D9 | reverse complement strand
GCAAGGTTCGGCGTGACCTCCGGCTGAAGTGCGACTTCTGGCATAAGCGCTGGGGCAAACAAGTCGACCAGATGTACAGTGGAGTGCGACTTCTTCTCCGCCCGGAACACTTCATGCATCAGTTCCAGCACCCGCTCCCTGCGCCACCATGCCAACGGTCTGCAGTGTCGGCTGCAATTGGTCTTCCACCTTGAGCGCCGCGACCTTATTCGGCAGCCAAGTCGTCCAGTGCTTGCGGGCCATCGTCGCGTACCGGGACGCCTCATCGCTGTTCCTGCTATGTTTCGATTTTGGAAGAGACCCCTTCCGCGGGTTCAGTCTCTGCCCCGGGCTCAGCTTCGGCAACCTCGTCCAGATCCGCCGATTCGACGGTCCAGCCCGGCCGCACCGGGGACGAACTTCACGGTCATGTAGATGGACCCGAGGTAGGGTTTAATCTCGTACGCCCATGGCGCTCTCAATATCGCGAGCGCTATTTCAAGGTGACCACGGGGACAATCGTGCATCAGATCGACCTACTTGAACACGCGGCGGAGAGAGCTCTACTGGACCAACTTCTAGACGATGCACGCCTTTACCGCAGCAGCGAAGACTATCGACGGCTGCTCGCCTTCGTGGTCTCCATGCGCAATTTCGCTCCCTTCAATGCCTTGCTGCTGCAGGTCCAGAAGCCTGGATTGCTCTTCGCAGCATCCAGGATGGACTGGCGCGAGCGTTTCTCGCGCACAGTCAAGCAACGGGCCCGGCCTTTGCTGATTTTGTGGCCGTTCGGGCCCGTGGCACTTGTCTATGACGTGGTTGATACCGAAGGCGAGCCATTGCCCGACGGTGTCTCGCCGTTCGCGGCACAGGGCGCCGCCACGCTGGAGATGGTGCGAGGGTTCGCCCAACTGCTCGGCAAAAAGGGGGTTCATTGCGTCGAATTCGACGGGGGCGACGGGAGYGCGGGTGCCATCGAGGTGGTGAGGCGCCCGAGCCAGAGTGAACTCAAGATCGCACCTCGTTCGCCGTCAGCCTACAAACTGAGCATCAACCGCAATCACGACTACAACGTGCAATTCGTGACGATCGCCCATGAACTGGCGCATCTTTACTTGGGGCATCTCGGAGCGGACAAATTTCTAGGGGTGCCGGACCGGCGATGGGCGCAATCCGATCGAAGAGAAGTCGAGGCGGAGTCCGTCGCACACGTCGTATGTGCCCGCAAAGGGGTCATCAACAGTTCGACTGCATACCTGTCTGATTTTGTCGGAGAAGCCACAACGATGGAAGATGTGGACGTGTACCAAGTGATGCGCGCGGCTGGACAAATTGAGGCGCTCCTGGGGCTGTCGGCGCGAATTCAATTCGACCGTCCGCAATCTCGCAGCCCGTCATAGCGGCTTCCGCGGTCCCCAGTGGCCTCGACGCGATCGATGCCTATCTGGATTGCCCGGAGCAGCACGGATAGCATCTGCACGTCACAGCCCTACGCCCCCGAACCGAGGAGTCGATGTAGTGGCCATCAACCGGATAGCTCCCTTGCCGGCGGAGCTGCCCGAGAAGTTTGTCGGTTGGAACAAGCCCATATCGCTGCACATGAACGTGGGCAGGGGCGACATGGCGAGCGACGACACTACCAATGACACGGGCGTGGTTTCAACCCACGCGCCCGCACGGGGCGCGACCGGCGGATGCCTCTTGGCTGATCGCCCTCGGGTTGTTTCAACCCACGCGCCCGCACGGGGCGCGACGTGTAAACGT
>NZ_JBFUIU010001308.1:0-1745 GCF_056401695.1 Variovorax sp. P4_D9 | reverse complement strand
CTGTAAGCCATGGAAGATGGTCCTGTTGGAGTCTCCGAGGTGACGCCACCGGAACGCACGCGGGTGACGCATAAAATGACCCGGCCCGCCGCGGTGCCTCGCACCCTCAAATCATTATCGACGAGACCCCACATGACGCATGACGAAATCCTCGCCCAGTTCGGCCCCCGCGAAGCCATGGAATACGACGTGGTCGTGGTCGGCGCAGGCCCGGGCGGCCTCGCGACCGCCATCCGCCTGAAGCAGCTCGCCGCCTCGCACGGCAAGGACATCTCGGTCGTCGTGCTCGAGAAGGGCTCGGAACCCGGCGCCCACATCCTGTCGGGCGCGATCATGGATCCGCGTGCGCTGTACGAGCTGCTGCCCGACTGGGAAGAGCTCGGCGCACCGCTGAACCAGCCGGTCACGCGCGACACCTTCCTGATGATGACCGAGACCGGCGCCACCCGGACGCCGAACTTCATGTTGCCGAAGAACTTCCACAACGAAGGCAACTACATCGTGAGCCTGGGCAACGTGGTGCGCTGGCTGGCGCAGCAGGCCGAAGGGCTCGGCGTCGAGATCTTCCCCGGTTTCCCGGCCGCCGAGGTGCTCTACACCGACGACGGCAAGGTTCGCGGCGTCGCCACGGGCAACCTCGGCATCGGCAAGGACGGCGAGCCGACCGAGAACTTCCAGCTCGGGATGGAGCTGCACGCCAAGTACACGATCTTCGCCGAAGGCGCGCGCGGCCATCTGGGCCGCCAGCTGATCGCCAAGTACAAGCTGGACGAGGGCAAGGACCCGCAAAGCTACGGCATCGGCATCAAGGAACTGTGGGAAATCGACCCGGCGCGCCACGAGCCGGGCCTGGCGGTGCACACGGCCGGCTGGCCGCTGCCTTCGGACACCTATGGCGGCTCCTTCCTGTACCACGCCGAGAACAACCAGTTGATCATCGGCTACGTGGTCGGCCTGGACTACCAGAACCCGTACATGAACCCGTTCGAGGAGTTCCAGCGCTTCAAGACGCATCCCAACATCCGCTGGTACTTCGAAGGCCAGGACAAGGGCCTGAAGGCGCCCAAGCGGCTGAGCTACGGCGCCCGCGCCATCACCGCGGGCGGCCTGCTATCGCTGCCCAAGACCGTGTTCCCGGGCGGCGCGCTGGTCGGCTGCGAGGCCGGCTATCTCAACGCCAGCCGCATCAAGGGCAGCCACGCCGCCATCAAGACCGGCATGCTGGCCGCCGAAGCCGCCTACGAAGCGGTGATGGCCGGCCGCCAGCACGACGAGCTCACGGCCTATCCGACCGCCTTCGAGAAGAGCTGGCTGCACACCGAACTCAACAAGGCGCGCAACTTCAAGCAGTGGTTTAAGAAGGGCCTGGCGGTCGGCACCGTGATGACCGGCATCGAGCAGTTGGTGCTGCGCGGCCACATCCCCTGGACCGTGCACCGCCACCAGCCCGACAACGAGCGGCTCAAGCCGGCGGCCCAGTGCAAGAAGATCGCCTACCCAAAGCCCGACGGCAAGCTCACCTTCGACCGGCTCTCCTCGGTGTTCATCAGCAACACCAACCACGAGGAGAACCAGCCGGCGCACCTGACGCTCAAGAACGCCGCGGTGCCCACCACCATCAACCTGCCCGAGTACGCCGGCCCCGAGAGCCGCTACTGCCCGGCCGGCGTGTACGAGTTCGTGCCGGACGCCGAAGGCAAGGAAAAGCTGCAGATCAACGCCCAGAACTGCGTGCACTGCAAGAC
>NZ_JBFUIU010001307.1:0-1746 GCF_056401695.1 Variovorax sp. P4_D9 | reverse complement strand
ATCCGATCCTTCAACTTCGACCACGATGAATGCCCGTTGCGGCGTTCCCGTCGCGGCCCTGCTGGCCATGGAGGCCGCAAAAGCGATGGGTATGTACTGGTACGGCTGGAGGCCTTCGCCTTGTGCGCCGACGCCGGTGAATGCGCTGCGAATCCGCAGCACGCCGGGCGCTGCACGATCGACCACTCTGAACTGCTGGCTGAGTGACCGCTTAAGTGCGTCGTTTGCGTAGGCGAGAATTTCTCTTAGCGTCTCCTCGCTCACATGCTCGGTTGGCCGCGGTTCGGGGTAGAACACGATCGGATCGAGCAGCACCGCAACGTAGTTGTTGGGAGTGAGTTTGGGGCTTACCCAGCCTCGAATGGTGTTTCCCTCGGCGGTTTTCGTTTCCCTTAGGCGTGGGTAGTCTCTGAGAAAGCCCGAACCGCCGGAATAATCAACCTTGGTTGCGCATGCTCCCAGAATTCCTACAAGGAAAAATGCGCACACCTTGCCTGCGATCGACTTCTTCATAGTCTGCCCACTTCGCCGCGGTACGGTTGACGAGTTACTCGTCCCTCACGAAAGGACGTCGCGCGCGCACCGCGACCACCCCGGTCTAATCTTTCTTCGGCCCTGTTACTAAAAGCAGTATCTCGCCGGTTGCTGCACCGGGTCAAGTTCGCAGCGAAGCCGGGCACTAAGCACGTGCACGAGGAGAGGGCACGACGCGAGTGGGAGTTGCCTGTGCGGCGCATCGAGCCGTCGCTCTCGAATGTGGGGGTAGTGACACGCAAAAAAACGATGGTTTCAACCTCTTCCCGGCGTTGCGGACCAAGGCCTGAACAACATGGCGGTCGCGGTCGAAGGCCACGCAGCGCATTTGGCAACGTAAGGGCGGGCTGCGCAAGGAGAGCCATACCCTTGTTCAAGCACTTTGCCAGGTTGACCTCCAACTGTCTGCTTCAGGGCGTCGAGATCAGCAATGCGTACTTCCGGAGTGGGCCCATCTCGGTCCTTCAGGTTTGACCGCTGTAAGGCCGGTCCGGAGCGGGTGCTGTGCTTCACGGCCGCTCGGTGAACTCAAGCTGTGAGCCTGACTGCGGTCGTCTAGGTAGCAAGGAGATCTCGCCTTCGACGACCGGTATCAAGGCGGTTCGGACATAGCCCGTCGCCGTCGCCTAACCGGCCTGCACCGTCTCGGCGTCCAAGGCGAATCGAGTGGCAGCTATCAAATCAGCCGAAATGGAACTGAGGGCCCATTGCAGACCTCGACGAGGGCTGCCATGCAACTACGCTCGGCGGGTACCCACCGCAAGGCCTGGCCGAGCGCCTCACGCTGGCGGACTTCGTGGGTAGGCGGTTGTCGAGATTGGCGCACTGGGCTAGACAACTTCACGCGACGCCGCATCACGTCCATGTCGGCATGTGAGCGACCATGGAGCGGGCGCAGGGAGTTGTCGAAGACTGCGTTGAACTCTTCACGCTGCACGTCACGACCTTTGCGTGACTGGCCGGTCATTTTGTCCATGCCTTGCGTCGGCGTCGCGTCGATCACCTTGGCCCCGACGCAGGGAGCGTCTGAATAGCTGACCTTGCCGTTCGTCTCGCAGCGGTAGACCGTGGGCTGCGCGGCCAAGGGCATCACCAGCATAGCGGCGATGGAGGCAGCGAGCAGGCTCAGCGTCCTTGCGCTCACCAGAATTTCCACCAAGGCCGTCGGGCCAATCGGAGATGGAGCGGCCGGGTATCCAGGCTGTCGAGGAC
>NZ_JBFUIU010001306.1:0-1747 GCF_056401695.1 Variovorax sp. P4_D9 | reverse complement strand
CTTCAGTCCGTTGAGATCATGCACTTGCTGCCACATGCCTCCAATCGGCAACTTTCCTGCCGCACGTGCTGCCATGACCACACGTGACTTCAGGTACAGCCCTTCACGCCCGTCCTCGGACCAGACCATGTTCAGGGCCCTGGCGACGTCGCCATTTCTCGCGGTAGCTCCAGAAAGCGCGAAGACCCGTTCGCGTGATGCCATCTCAAAGGCCAACTGCATTGCCCGGGCAGTTTCCATGATTGGGATTACGCGCGTGGACCCCAGCTCAACACCACAGCGGTGCTCCGCCTCCGACAGCATCGCCGAAACCGTATCGACGTCCTCAGGACCGATCGGTTTGGAGATAAAGATCCCCTGGAGGTGCGGACCAACCACGGCCAGGATGTCGTCGAAGTCGTAGAGGTGCGGGCTTCGATTGATGCGCACCCAAGTGCGCTGCCCCTGATGCGCAAGCCTCTCCAGCTGTGAGGCGACAATGCTGCGGGCCTCCAACTTGCGGTCGGGGGGGACGCTATCCTCGAGGTCGAGAATCAGTGCGTCTGCCTTTGCAGCGACGGCTTTATCGAACCAGGCCAGTTTGTTCCCAGGCACGAAAAGTAAGGAGCGGATCGGTCTCGTTGCGGTTGTCATCGCTAGCTCGCTATTGTTTGTGTCACACCACTTGCTGCTCACGCAGCCGATCGATGGCTGAGCGTGAGTACCCGAGTTGCGACAAGATGGAATCAGTGTGCTCCCCCGCCTTCGGCGCGCGCTGCTCGATCGCCGGCGGTGTGCGTGAGAGGCTGACGGGGGGGGCGACGAGCGGTACCGGCTCCTCGATGCCGGGTGTCTCCATGAGGTGGAAGGCGCCGGCATTGCGAATCAGCGGGTCTTCCAGAACTTCACGTGGCGAGTTGACGGGCCCCGCGGGCAGCCGTGCCTCTTCCAGCAGTTGGAGCGCTTCGGCACGGGTGTACTTCGTGCACCATTCGGACATCCAGCCGCTGATCAGTTCGCCATGCTTGCCGCGGCTCAAGTCATCTTGAAACCGCTCATCTCCCAGCAATTCGGGCCGATTCATCAGGCGCGCCCAGCGCTTGAACATCGCCGTCCCCACCACCTGGAGAATGATCCAACCATCCTTGACCTTGTAGATGTCCGACGGCGCGTACTGCGGTGCGCGGTTGCCGGTCGCTTGCCGGTTCAAGTGCAGTACTGACTCCTCAATGAGCTGGCCGCTGGCCATGTTGAGCGCTGTCTGCATCAGAGACCCGCTAACTTCTTGGCCTTTGCCACTCGATCTACGTTCGTAGAGCGCCATCATGGTGCCCATTGCGCAGGACATGGCCGTTGCAAAGTCGACCACCGGCACCATGGCCTTCGCCGGGCGAGCAGGATCGCCCGCCAGGTGCACGGCGCCGCTCATCGCTTGGGCTACCCCGTCGAACCCCGTTCTATCGCGCACCGCAGGGGCATTGCCGAATGCGGACGGAGCAGTCAAGATGATGTCCGGCTTGACCCGCCGAAGGCTCTCGTAGTCCAGCCCCAGGCTCTCGAGTGTTCGCGGAGGCATGTTTGCGACTACCACATCGGTATCGAGCAGCAGTCTACGCACCACCTCTCTGCCTTCTGGTTTGTCGATGTCGAGGCTGATGGAGCGCTTGTTGCGGTTGACCTGCAGGTAAACAGCACCGTCACCATCCTGGGAGACGGGAAGAATGAAGCGATCCTCGCTGCCCCCGACGCGATCGACCCGGATCACATC
>NZ_JBFUIU010001305.1:0-1756 GCF_056401695.1 Variovorax sp. P4_D9 | reverse complement strand
GGTAGCAAGTTACGTGAGGCAACAGGTCAGCTCGGGTAGCAAATCCGACGAGTCAATGCGCCGGCGGACAAGATAGTTGACGCCGGCCAAAGATTTATGGGCCGAAAGCCACAGGGAGTGCGCCACCATGCAACGCTTCACCATATCCCTCGATGACGAACTGGCCCAACAATTCGACGAACTGATTGCCGCGAAGGGGTACATGAATCGTTCCGAGGCCGTGCGGGACCTGATTCGCTCCCGGCTCGACAGCGCATCTCTCCACGGGCCCACTGCGGGCGACCATCATGTTGGCAAGCGAAGCAAATGGTGCGTCGCCAACGTCAGCTACGTCTACGACCGGCCAGAACCCAACATTCGACTCCACCCTCTACCTCAGGACAAATCCGCCAACCGTGTGCCGAATCCGATTGGTAATTTTCACGTAGACAAGTACCCGCCGTCGGCCTAGACTGTCGCCAACCTATCACATTGAACGCATTCATCGTGTCCATGCACCTGTCGATTTCGAGCTTTCGCACCTTCGTTGCCGTTGAGCAGCGCGGTCGAATTAAGTTGGGCAGTTAGCCCACTCACTTCGCCAGACGCCCCCTCAAAGGCAACGAGTTCAACTCGTTGCCTTTTTGCATTTTTGGACCTGAATCATGTTCAATCTCAATTCTTTGACGTGGTGTTTTCAGCCGCCGCGGGTGAGCCCAGGCCAGGCTTACAACCTCTCCTTGTGGTCTGTATTGGGGGTTTGCGTCTGCTGCGCCTGTGTTGTCGGCTGCGACCTCACGCCAAGCGTCCTCTTCGTAGCGGATGGAAGCCCGGTTCGTTTATTGCAACTGACCGATGCTCAGGGTGAGTGCCCTGCGCCGCGTCGGGTTTGTTACCTAGCGACTTGGGATGGACAGGCGACTCGTGGCTGCTGGTTGCGGGAAGGGGCGACTGTCCGCGTCAGCCTTCTGAATGAAGAGCAAACGGTGCCGGTGGGCAATTTCCGGCCCACTGCGTACGCTGAATATCGGCATGCGTCATTGGACTAGCAGCGGCGCCGCGTCTGTGCGGAAGTTCTTGCTGGACGGCAGGACATACTGGTCACTGCGGCAGGTGTTGGCCGCGCTCCGGGCAGGACAGCATGCCCCGGTGGCGCCGGCGCAGGTGTGGCAGGATGCGGCCACGACCGGACATTCCAGACGACCTCCAACTCCAACTCGAAGCCACATGAGCAGCAGCCTCAACAGCCTCCGTGACGACCTGATTGCTTCGCTACATTCCGACCAAACCGCCGAGTCGCGAATCAGCGGCCGGCTCGGGGACCAGGGATTTGTCCGCGACCTAGTCGAGGTCTGCGAGCCGTTCAATGACTATACGAACGACCCTCGAATTGAGGCCGCGTACTACCTTTCCCTCGCCCCCATCGGCTCCCTTGTGGCGGTCGCAACTGACCTTGAGGGCCTGCTTCGCTTGCCGCTCGATGGGGAGACGATGGACAGCAGCATCTCCTACCATCTAGTTCGGTGCCTTGGACGCCTCGTTGCAGAGGGAGGATTCTTTCCAAGCGATGACGTTTCGCACCTTGTCGAGGGGACCTGAACCTCCAACGGCAGAACCAACACTGGGCATTTCCGATGGGCTGTCAACCGCCTGCCGCCAGGTAGCTTTGCTGCCTAGGATGAGCACGAACATTCCCCCAAGCATCGCCCCGTTCTGGGACGCCTTCTGCGCCGAGGTTGGAGAGGACTGCTCCGACCGGTTCTTCGAAGCGTTCCAC
>NZ_JBFUIU010001304.1:0-1764 GCF_056401695.1 Variovorax sp. P4_D9 | reverse complement strand
GAGCTATGCGATGGGCCCCATGGAATTGCTGGACCTGATCGGCATGGACACGCAGAAATTGTTGTGCGAGGCGATGCACGGCATCACCAACGAGCCGCGCGCAGCATGCCCGCCGTTGGTCAAACGCATGATGGCCGCAGGCTGGTTGGGCAAGAAAAGCGGCCGCGGTTTCCACCGGTATGCAGACAGCAAGATGTACGGAGCTTGAGACATGACGACCTACCGCATCATTCAATCGGGTGATAGCCGCTCGTTTCCGGCAACCCATGCGTTCATCGAGCAGGCGGATGCAAAGGGCGCTGCCCGCGTCTTCGTCGGGGAGGGCGCCGGGGCAGCATTTGGAGCCGCGGGCGAACTGGCGGCTTGCCCATTCGTCGCGATCGAGCTGGGAACTGAATGCCTGGGCGTCCACACCAGCGAGAGCCGGGGCCAGGAAGGCTCCAACGTCGTGGGATTTGCGCGCTTCCGACTGGGCCGGGCAGATCCGACCGCGCTCGTGGAGTTGGTGCGCCAGCCACAGACGCGCGACTCGGCCATCGCCGCCGCCAAGGCGGCCTTCGAGGCGGCGGGCCTGAAGGTGGCAGTGTGCGGAGACTTTCCGGGTCGCATCGTCGATCGCCTGATTCGCCCCTACCTGAATGCGGCCTTGCGCCGCCTCGATGAGAAGCTGGCGAGCGCCGAGGACATGGACAAGACCCTCTGCCTGGGCCTGGGCTATCCGGAAGGCCCGATCTCGCTGCTCGAGCGCACGGGCCTGGCCGAGCACTACCAGGTGACACAGGCGCTGCATCAGGCGCTGGGTCAGGAACCATATGCGCCGGCGCGCCGTGCGCAGGTCGCAATGGCGCGCGAAGGGCGCGCTTGAAAACAGGATTGATTGAATGTCGCTGAAGATTCTTGTTCCCGTGAAGCGGGTCGTCGACTACAACGTCAAGGTTCACGTCAAGTCTGATGGCACGGACGTTGACATCGCCAACGTCAAGATGAGCATGAACCCCTTCGACGAGATCGCCGTCGAAGAGGCAGTGCGGTTGAAGGAAAGGGGCGTCGCCACGGAAATCATCGCCGTGTCCTGCGGCGATGCGAAGTGCCAGGAGACGCTGCGCGCGGCGATGGCCATCGGGGCCGATCGCGGCATCCTGGTCGAGACGACTGAAGAGCTTCAGCCGCTGGCGGTTGCCAAGCTGCTCAAGGCCTTGGTCGAGAAGGAACAACCTCAACTCATCATCCTCGGCAAGCAAGCCATCGATGACGATGCCAACCAGACCGGCCAGATGCTGGCGGCGCTGGCCGACCTTCCGCAGGCCACCTTTGCCTCGAAGGTCGAGATCGACGGTGACAAGGTCAAGGTCACGCGTGAAGTCGACGGTGGCCTGGAAACCATCTCGCTCTCGCTTCCSGCGGTGATCACCACCGACCTGCGCCTGAACGAGCCGCGCTAYGTGACTCTGCCGAACATCATGAAGGCCAAGAAGAAGCAGCTCGACAYSGTGAAGCCGGAGGATCTCGGCGTGGACATCAAGCCGCGTCTGAAGACCTTGAAAGTGTCTGAACCGCCGAAGCGCGGCGCCGGCATCAAGGTGCCTGACGTTGCCACGCTGGTGGACAAGCTCAAGAACGAAGCGAAGGTGATCTGATCATGACCGTACTTGTTATTGCCGAACACGACCACGCCACGCTGAAGCCGGCGACCCTCAACACCGTGACCGCGGGCATTGCCTGCGCCAGCGGCGACGTCCACGTGCTGGTGGCCGGAGCCAACGC
>NZ_JBFUIU010001303.1:0-1767 GCF_056401695.1 Variovorax sp. P4_D9 | reverse complement strand
GGTGTGGGCTGGGCGATTCACAGTTTTTGAGCGTTTCCCATTGGCTGGTCAAAGTTCATGAGCGGCAGCTTCAGAGAAAGCCGTACTGCCGTTATGGCCCGTTGAGGACGTTGCGGTTAGTAGCTTAATCGGACCAAAGCGGACTCTCAGCGAGCGCTTGCCAAGCATAGGAGCGACTGACGCCGCCGGCTATAGTCGTACAGCCGATAGGAGAAATAAGTTGATTTATGAAGCATTGCTGGTACCGCACGAAGATCCAACCTCGCTGCACGAAATTAAGCGAGCGCTCCTTGCGTACGACAAGGTCGTGTTGATGGATCCTTCCGACCGAGAGCTGATCCCTCCTCAGAGCTTCATGGCAGCCATTTCTGGAATGCCACTGTTTGGAATGAACACTGGCCCCGTTAGACCTTTGGGCAAGACGCTGGGACATGACGATCGCTTCGAAAGAGTAGTCGACAGTTGCAGGTCAGCCATTGCTCAGGGGCTCGTCGTTGTACGTTCTTCTTACGAGCAAGCATCCGAACAGGAAGTTTCCATCGGCGCCGTTCAAACCGGCGGGTATCCGTTGCACACTGGCATGGTGCTGAACCTCTACCGCGGTTTGGCCAGCAGCCAAGATGTACTTGCCGCTGCGCTTGCATCTGACCTTGATCGCTTGCGAGACGAGCTAGTGATCTCTGACGGTATCGCCTGCGCAGGCGGTGGAGACAATCAGATCAACAACATTGCCGCATTGCCTCTCGCGACAGCGTACGCAAACGATGCCGATGCCGTTCAGTTGACGCAGATTGCTCGGGGGCGGATCGGCGCGGTCGTTAAGTATGCTGGCTACTGTGAAGCCAAGGACTTGGTCCCTGTTTTCAGTTCCTCTGCCTATGCCAGAGTCTTGTCGGCAGTCTTGTCTAGCGCCGGCAAAGCCTTCGATGAGGACTTTGTTGCGGAGGAGATTCAAGCAAGTCGAGTCTTGGAGCTCTGTCATGCCGAATATTTGGATGACTCATTTCTGAAGTCGCTGACCTTGGACGAAGTGATTCGTCTACGAACAACCGCATGGGGCAAGCAGGCCGAGGCTCGCGAAGAGCTGTTCGAATCGGTTGCGAAAATTTCGAAGGAGTCGGCTCGATCAGCCGATTTTGAGAAACATGCCTCTAGCGCAATCTCCAAATACAAGAGTGCTTCGGACGAACTGGTTCGCCAGCGAGAGAAGATGAAATTTCAGCTCAAATGCGATCTCGGCGCGACGGCGCTGAGCTCGGCAGTTGGCTTCAAAGGCGCGTTAAGTCTTCTTGAATCGCCTTCGGCAAGCGTCGCTACTACGCTCGCGCTTGCCACGGCTTGGTTGCTTGGGAAGGCCCGAAATTACGTTCCTGACGCCAAAGACTATTTCAGAAAGTCTGAGGCGGCAAAACGTGGAGCAGCGTTTGGCATCCACGATTTCTACAGCAGGGTGCGCTAATTAGCGGGGTCGATCATGTGCCACCTAGACCAACGGCTACCTGTATCTACATTTCGCTGATAGCGTACCCAAAAGCAGTCAGCTGCGACTGACTGCTTCTGGGCCGACAGCGGCCCGGCTGAAGGTTGCCACAGGCCTCCCGGTTAGGAATAGCTCACAAACTGTTAGCAGGCCTAGTCAACTACTTTGACCAGGGGCTCATTAACTGTGACTCCCTACCGCGGATGGTAGGCGTCTGCCATGGGGACCCCTTAGCTGCTGGTCGAGTCGCTCGCGCTGATGCTCGAGCTGGCGTGCAGCGCGTTCAG
>NZ_JBFUIU010001302.1:0-1769 GCF_056401695.1 Variovorax sp. P4_D9 | reverse complement strand
GGAATGTGGCCTATCCGCTGCGTTCCGGCGCAGGCGTCTTTTCCGGACGGGCCGCAACAACTGTCCGCTTAGCAGAACGCGCTGACCGCAGTAACCAGGAACTGTGGGAGCGATCGGGATGCCGCTTCGGCGGCGGCGTGCCTCATGACGGTTAGACACAGCGAGACCGGTTCTCGGCTGCGAGCTGGCAAGCGGGACAACGGATGGCGATCGATTGCGCGAGCAGGCGCTCGCGCGGAATGTCTGTGCCGAAATCGATCTCCGATCTCTCTGCGCCGAGACTGCTGCAAACCATTCCTGGACGCAGCGCCGCCCCGCGCTGTACGGGACAGGCACTCGGCAGGGGAATGGCGAAAAGGCCGAATCTCCCAGCTGTCAAGCAGTTTGCTTGATACAGATCATCGAGCTCGGCGCTTGGCTGGGTAGACTGCCGCTGGGTTCCACAGGATCTCGGAGGTTCAATATGCCAAACCCGATCGCGCTATGGCATGCCGAGCATGTCAACTTCTCTAGGCTCCTCGATGTCTTTGAAGAGCAGGTCACCAAGTTTCACGAAGGCGAAAGTCCGGATGTCGACCTCATGCTCGAGGTCGTCTCATATCTACGGGAGTTCGGGGACCGCTTTCACCATCCGCGAGAGGATGCCGCATTCGCGAGCCTTGTCATGCGCGATCCATCGCTGCAACTGCCAATCAATCGCCTGCTGCAGGAGCATCGCGCAATCGCCGCTGCAGGCGAAGAACTTGTGGCGCGACTGCAGGAGGTCATCGCCGATGCCCTGGTCCTACGCGCGACCGTGGAAGCGGCGGCAGCACTTTACTTGGTCTATTACCGGCACCACCTTGCCACCGAGGAAAGGGATATCTTGCCGCGCGCGGCGCGTTTGCTCACAGCGCAGGACTGGGATATCGTCGCAGGGGCGGTTCCATCCGGTTCGGATCCGTTGTTCGGAGTAGCACCAAGTCAGACCTATGGGAGGCTGCGTGAGTTGCTGGCGGCAAGTTGACCGGCGCTCCGATCCGGCGGCAAAGCTTCCTCGGACACTCGAGCAGCGTCGCTCGCAAAGTCCGAGGCATTTGCCTCACCGGAGCCAGTTCAAGGTAGCGCCGAACCGGCGCGGGCAAGGGCGACTCCTGATCCCGCGCGCCGTTCGTCCGGCCGAATGACCAGCGACTCTAGCGTTCACCGCCGGCGCTTGCCTTCCGGGCGTAGAAGCTGGAAMCCTCWTCGATTTSYGCATCCGTCATCGAACGAACGACGTTTCGCATCTGGGCTTCGGAGTCGTTGTGTCGCGCCCCGGACCGAAAAGCCTGCAACTGCGCGTCGGCGGCTCGGCTGGTAGCGCCGCCATCTGTGCTACTTCCGAGGAGCGCGACAAAGACTGCTTTGCGGCGCGGAAATACAACTCATGAAGGTCAGCTGTGAGCCCATAACGGCTGTTCGGATCTTCAGTTAGCAGCCGTTCAAGACGGGGGCCACCGCAGCCTTAATTTCGAAGAACGGGGGTCGTGCAACTGTGAAACCTCTGCGCGCAAGCTATTGATCTTCCTAGCTTTTTAAGTGTGACAATCTCGGAGGAGTTCATTCCCAAAGGAAAGATTCTGCTCAGATGATCCCTTCGGGTGCGAACGGCCCTGGCGCGCGAGCGTCGAGAGCATTGTTGCGGTCATTGTTGCTCGGCGAAACAATAATCGAAACAAAGCTGGACTGGCGCCGTGGCACGCGGCATCCACCAGCCGGCCTGGGTCGACCGAGGCGCGTCGAAAGCG
>NZ_JBFUIU010001301.1:0-1769 GCF_056401695.1 Variovorax sp. P4_D9 | reverse complement strand
CTCCTGGTCCTCCAACGGAAGCCAGTTGGCCTACGTGTCCTTCGAATCGCGCAAGCCCGTGGTCTACGTGCACAACGTGGCCAGCGGCCAGCGCCGGCTGGTGGCGAACTTCCGTGGTTCCAATAGCGCGCCGGCCTGGGCGCCGGACGGCGGCACGCTCGCCGTCACGCTGAGCCGCGACGGGGGCTCGCAGCTCTACACCATCTCTTCCAGTGGCGGCGAGCCGCGCCGCCTGACGCAAAGCAACAGCATCGACACCGAGCCGGTCTACTCGGCCGACGGCAGCACGATCTACTTCGTCAGTGACCGCGGCGGCGCGCCGCAGATCTACAAGATGGGCGCCAGCGGCGGCAACCCGACCCGGGTGACCTTCAGCGGAACCTACAACATCTCTCCCTCGGTCAGCGGCGATGGCCGGTGGTTGGCCTACATCTCTCGCGTGGGTGGCGGGTTCAAACTCCACGTGATGGAACTGGCGACCGGCAACGTGCAGGCGATCACCGACACCACGGCCGACGAGAATCCCAGCTTTGCACCGAACAGCAAATTGATCGTCTATGCCACCAAGCTCCAGGGCCGCGAGGCGCTGATGAYGACCACGCTGGACGGGAAGATCAAGGCGCGCCTGGCGGGGCAGGCGGGAGACATTCGGGAACCGGACTGGGGTCCGTTTCAAAAGCAATGATTAACTTGAGGAGTTCGAAATGTTGAAACGTACGATTTATTCGTTGGCCATCGTGGCGCTGATCGCCGGTTGCTCGTCGGGCACCAAGCTGAACGAGACGCCGGTGACCGATGCCGGCGCAGGCCAGGGATCGGGCGGGGCCGCCAGCGGCGTTGCGCCGGTGACCATCGATCCCAACGCACAGAACGCGCAGGGGCCGGTCGGTGTCGCACGCATCATCTATTTCGACTTCGACAGCTACACGGTCAAGCCCGAGTTCCAGACGATCATCGACGGCCATGCACGTTTCCTGAAGGCCAATCCGAACCGTCGCGTTTCCATTGAAGGCCATACCGACGAGCGCGGCGGCCGCGAGTACAACCTGGCGCTCGGCCAGAAGCGCTCCGAGGCAGTACGCCGTGCGCTGGTGCTGGTCGGCGTCAGCGACGCCCAGATCGAGGCCGTGAGCTTCGGCAAGGAGAAGCCGGCGGCATTAGGCAGCGGTGAAGAATCCTGGGCGCAGAACCGCCGCGCCGAGATCACCTACCGTTGATGATGCGCGGCCTATCATTGCGCGGCGCCGCCGTCGCAGCGGTGTTGCTGTGCGCTTCGCTCGGGGCGCAGGCCGCGTTGTTCGAAGACGACGAGGCGCGGCGTGCCATTCTGGATCTGCGCCAGCGGGTCGAGACCATGCGCCAGCAGGCCGAGCAGCGGCAGAGCGAGGAGAGCGCGCAGTTCCGGCGCAGCCTGCTCGACCTGCAGAACCAGATCGAGCAGATGCGCGGCGATCTGGCGCGCATGACCGGGCAGAACGAACAGCTCATCAAGACCGTCAACGATCTCCAGCAGCAGCGGCAGGCCGATGCCGACAACCGGACCAAGGCCAATGAGCCGTCCAAGGTCGCGGTCGACGGACGCGAGTTCAATGCCGATCCCAAGGAGAAGGCCGATTTCGATGCCGCGCTCGGCATCTTCCGCGCCGGTCAGTTTGCGCAGGCTCAGACGGCGTTTGCCGATTTCGTCAAGCGCTATCCGCAAAGCGGCTACAACGCCTCGGCGCTGTTTTGGCTTGGCAACGCGCAGTACGCGACCCGCAACTACAACG
>NZ_JBFUIU010001300.1:0-1772 GCF_056401695.1 Variovorax sp. P4_D9 | reverse complement strand
GTACCTGGCTGGCATTGCGCCGGACAAGCCACGCTGGATGACGGTGAGCTACTTCTACCCGTGGTGGCGGCTCTATTCCGCGCCGGAGGCGGAAAACCGGCCATGGATCGCGCAGCAGTTCGCCAACGGCGCGAACAGCTGGCTGCATATCAACGGTGGCCTCTCGAAGATATTTGACCGGCGCGGCGTGGCACCGATGCAGGCAGTGTTCGCCCGTCTGGAGCGGTGGCAGGACTATTTTCGCGATGCGCGTTCCAGCGCGCAGGTGGCAGTGGTGTTCTCGCGCTACACGCAGGACAACTACGGCCGTGGCGATCCCTATGGCCGCTACATGGACGCGGTGCGCGGCTACTACTGCGCCCTGATGGAGGCGCATGTGCCCTTCGACGTGCTGTCCGACAAGTTTCTGAATGCGCAACGGCTGGCGCAGTACCGCGTGCTGGTATTACCCAACACGGCCTGCCTCGATGACGCGGCGGTGGAGGCGATCACCGCTTTCGCGGCGGGCGGCGGCACTGTGGTAGGCACCTATGACGCGGGGCGTTTCGACGCGGGGGGCGAGTTGCGCGCCGATGCACCGCTGTCGGCGATGCTGGGCGGCCGCTACGGCGGGCGCTGCAGCAAGCTGCAGTCCTCATACGCTTTCATTGCCCAGCGCGGCGACATGCTGACGCAGGGGCTGGGCGACACCGACGTGGTGCCCAACGACGGCGACCTCATCGAATTCACGCCGGGGCGGGCAAACACCGTGTCGCTGACATTGATTCCGCCGGTGACGGCGCATTCCGGCGCGAACATCAGCATTCCCGAATACAGCGCGGTAACGGGCACGACCGACATTCCGGTGGCGGTGCACGGACTGTATGGCAAGGGGCGGGTGGTGCTGTTTACCAATCGCATGGACGCGCTGTTCTACAAGTACGGTTTTGCCGACCTGGGCCGCATTCTCGGCAACGCGGTGCTGCTGGGGCTGGGCGACGCGCAGGATCTGAGGGTGGAAGCGCCCGACTATGTGGACGTCACCAGCCAAGCGCAGCCGGGCCGGCGCCTAGTGCATTTGATCAATTTCGCCGTGGGCAAACACGTGAACACCGGCTGGCGCCACCCGGGGCGCAACCTGGTGCCAGTGGCCGGCATCGTGGTGCAGGTGCGGCTCGCACCCCGCCAGGCGCTGCGCGAAGTACGTACGGCCACCAACGAGGCAGTGGTGCCGCACAGGCTGACCGGTGACTGGGCGGAAGTGACTGTTCCGAGACTGGAAGACCACGAGATTGTGGTGTTCGAGTTCGCTTGACGATTTTCACAAACGAAGGAGACAACACCAATGACACTTAGTCGCCGTTCCGCACTCGCCGCTCTGCTGGCCAGCCTGTCGGGAGTCACCCCTGCGCAACCCGTCGGCGCTTGGCCGACCCGGCCTATCAAATTGGTCGTTCCACTATCGGCCGGCGGGCCGACCGACCTGCTGGCCCGCATTCTTGCGAAACCGTTGGGGGAAAGGCTGGGCCAGCCGATCATCATCGAAAACCGCCCTGGTGCCGGCGGCAACATCGGGGCCGAATTCGTGGCCAAGTCCGACCCAGACGGCTATACGCTGTTCCTTGGAACCTCAGGCCCATTGGCCATCAACGCCAGCCTGTACGGCAACCTGCGCTTCGACCCCGTACAGGATTTTTCGCCCGTCATCTTGGCGGCCACCGCTCCCTTCGTCGTGGCGGTGAACCCTTCCACCGCCGCCAAGACGCTGCCGGAACTACTGGCCTATGCGAAGC
>NZ_JBFUIU010001299.1:0-1774 GCF_056401695.1 Variovorax sp. P4_D9 | reverse complement strand
CGAGGGCTCGCGCGGAGTTGTAGGCCCCCTCTAGGGTTCGACGGGGTAGCGACTGGTCGGCAGCATGCCGAGCAAACCGGGAGCTACCCCATGTCGACTGTTCCGAACTCCACTGCTGCGCGCAAGCGCTGAGAGCCATGGACGCGCACACCCAAATCCAAGCGCCGATCGTCAAGAGCGCGACCGCCATCGTCGCCGCAGTCGGCGCCAACACGGAAGCGGCCGGCGAAGTCGCTTCGTCCATTGTTCACGCGATCGCACCGTCCACCGACCCTCTGTGGTACTGGTTTATCGTCAGCCTGCCGTGGGACAAGATCGCGTCCTTCGTGGCCGCGGTCTACACCATGATGCTGGCCAGCGAATGGCTCTTCAAGCGAGTGTGGCGCGCATGGCTGCGCCCGCTGGCCGTGCGCCGCGGCTGGGTCCAAGGCGAGCCGACCTACACGCGCAGCGAGTGGGCGGCGCTCGCCAAGGACGACTGACATGCGCCGCGTTCGCATCGCAGTCGTCGCCCTGGCGGTTTCGGCCACCGGCTTCGCCACCTGGCAGACCTCGGAGGGCTTCACCGCCTCGCCCGTGATCCCGACCCAGGGTGACGTGCCCACGATCGGCCACGGCTCCACCAAGTACGAGAACGGCCAGCCCGTGACGATGACAGACCCGCCCATCACCCGGGCGCGCGCCGCGGTGCTGGCCCGCAACCTCATGAGCCAGGACGAAAAGCAGTTCCAGGCCAGCCTGCCGGGCGCCGAGCTCTACCCGGAGGAATTCGACCTCTACATGGACTTCGTCGGGGAGTACGGGATCGGGAATTGGCGCAAGTCGACCATGCGCCGCGAGATCCTCGCTGGCAACTACATGGCCGCGTGCGATGCGCTGCTTCTCTACAAGATCTCGGCAGGCTTCGATTGCTCGAAGCCCGGCAACAAGGTCTGCACCGGTGTGTGGACTCGCCAGCTCGAGCGCCACAGGAAGTGCAAGGCGCTGCAATGAACCCGATCACGGTGCTGCTGGCGATCAGCGTTGCGTTGAACGGGCTGCTGGGCTGGGCCTGGCTCGATGCGCATGACGAGCTCTCGGTGGTTGCAAAGGACCGCGATGCGGCCCGGGGCGATGCGTCGGCTTGCAGCGATGCGGTGAACGATCTGCGGGAGCTGGCGGACAAGCGAACCGTCGAGGCGAAGGTGGCTCAGGCGGCGGCTCGAGCTGCGGCGCAGAAGCACGGGGAGAAGGCGCTGAAGATCCTGAGTGCTCCGCCGGCACTTCCCGGCGACGACTGTGGCAGCGCACGAGTGAGGGTTGATGCCTGGGTGCGCGAAAGGCGGGCACCATGATGCGAGTGATTCTTGCGGGCCTCGTGCTGGCGATCGTCGGTTGCGGGGCGCCGGTGACGCGCCGAGTGAGCGTGCCTGTGCCGGTTGCGTGCGACGTGCAGACGCCAGTCCGGCCGACAATGCCGACCGACGTCAAGGCGCCTGGCGTCCCCCTGGACGAGTTCGTGGCGGCAGCGATGGCCGAGATTGCGCTGCGCGAGGGCTACGAGACGGAGTTGCTCACTGCGCTCGAAGAGTGCAAGAAGCCGGTCGCACGGTAGGCAGGATCTGTCAGATTCACCAGATCAGCTCCGTCGATGACCTGGCCCAACTGCCCGACCGGCGATAGCCGAAAAAAGCCTCTGTATGTCCGTGTCGGACCGGAACGGTCTGAAGCTCTCAGATGTCCGCTTGGCTGCCGAGCGGAATACCCCAACGCAACAGCCACCACCTCAACTTGG
>NZ_JBFUIU010001298.1:0-1775 GCF_056401695.1 Variovorax sp. P4_D9 | reverse complement strand
CGCTCTCGCTGCCCGCGGTGATCACCACCGACCTGCGCCTGAACGAGCCGCGCTACGTCACCTTGCCCAACATCATGAAGGCCAAGAAGAAGCAGCTGGACACGTTCAAGCCGGAAGACCTGGGCGTGGATGTCAAGCCGCGCCTGAAGACCTTGAAGGTCAGCGAGCCGCCCAAGCGCGGTGCCGGCATCAAGGTGCCTGACGTGGCAACTCTCGTCGACAAGCTGAAGAACGAAGCGAAGGTGATCTGACCATGACCGTACTTGTTATTGCCGAACACGACCACGCCACGCTCAAGCCGGCGACCCTCAACACCGTGACCGCGGGCATCGCCTGCGCCAGCGGCGATGTCCATGTGCTGGTGGCCGGCGCCAACGCCGCCGAAGCCGGCAAGGCCGCGAGTCAGGTCGCAGGCGTGGCCAAGGTGATCGKCGCCGACAGCCCCTCCCYGGCCGAGAACCTGGCSGAGAACGTCGCSGCYCARGTSCTKGCGATCGCCAAGAACTACAGCCACATCCTGTTCCCCTCGACCGCCAACGGCAAGAACGTGGCGCCACGCGTGGCCGCCCTGCTCGACGCGGCGCAGATCAGCGATGTCACCAAGGTCGACAGCCCCGACACCTTCGAGCGACCGATGTACGCCGGCAACGCGATTGCGATCGTGCAGAGCAGCGACGCGATCAAGGTGCTCACGGTGCGCACCACCGGCTTCGATGCGGCCGCCGCCACCGCCACCGGTGGCAGCGCGGCAGTGGAAACCGTGGAAGGCGTGGCCGACTCGGGCAAGAGCAGCTTCGTCGGCCGCGAGGTGACGAAGAGCGAGCGCCCCGAACTGACCGCTGCCAAGATCATCGTCTCGGGCGGCCGGGCGCTGGGCAGCGCCGAGAAGTTCCAGGAAGTGATGGCCCCGCTGGCCGACAAGCTCAACGCGGGCCTGGGCGCCAGCCGCGCGGCCGTGGACGCGGGCTACGCCCCGAACGACTGGCAAGTGGGCCAGACGGGCAAGATCGTCGCGCCGCAGCTATACATCGCCGCTGGCATCTCGGGCGCGATCCAGCATCTGGCGGGCATGAAGGACTCCAAGGTGATCGTGGCGATCAACAAGGACGAGGAGGCGCCGATCTTCTCGGTGGCCGACTACGGCCTGGTGGCAGACCTGTTCACGGCCGTGCCGGAATTGGTCAAAGCGCTCTGAGACTTTAAAGATCCATCCAGGGCTAACCAGTGGCCCTGGGGATTCGCACGGGCTCTGGTGCAAACCGCACCTCCAGTAGGCTGTGGCCTTTGAACTGAAGGTGTATCGATGGCGCAGAGGCTGCAAAGCATGGACGAGCTGTTCAAAGGGCGGCACTTCGAGCGAGAAGTCATCGTCCTGTGCGTTCGCTGGTACCTGCGCTTCAAGCTAAGCTTTCGCGACCTGGTGGAGATGATGGCCGAGCGCGGCCTGACCTTGGCCCACACGACGATCATGCGATGGGTCCAGCGTTTCGTGCCCGAGTTCGAAAAGCGCTGGAATCGCTTCGCTCGCAAGGCCGGTCGCTCGTGGCGCGTCGATGAGACGTATGTGAAGATCCGCGGCAAGTGGACCTATCTTTATCGAGCCGTCGATCGAGAAAGCCAGACCGTCGACTTTCGTCTGATACTAAATTGCGTTCAAAGATATAGAAGTTATCCATTCGAACCCAGTCATTGACTGGGTTTTCGTTGGATTGGATTCGAGGGCGACGAGCCCGTGGGTCAGGGCGCTTTCGACGGCGTCCAGATTGGCGAAGACG
>NZ_JBFUIU010001297.1:0-1776 GCF_056401695.1 Variovorax sp. P4_D9 | reverse complement strand
CGGCTTGACGGGCGATCATGTGAGGCCGGTCGACGCCCAGGTCAGGGTCGGTTGGCCGCCGAGATGACGATCACGACGCGACGGTTCTTCGCCTTGCCCTGCGGCGTGGCGTTGCTCGCCACAGGCCGGGCGTCGCCGAAGCCTTGTGCGGAGATCGTCGCCGATGGCACACCCTTCGACGTCAGATAGCGCGCGACGTCGTCCGCGCGCGCGGACGACAGCTCGAGGTTGGAGGGGAAGCGTCGCATGAGTTCCGGCCCGATCGGCTCGTTGTCCGTGAAGCCCTGGACGATGATCTGCTGGCCCGGCAGGTTGGACAGGGTGGGCGCAATCTTCGCAAGGGTCGCTTCACCCTTGGGGCTGAGGCGGTAGCCACCTTCGGGGAACAGGATCTCGTTGACCATCGTCACCTTGAGCTCGTTCTGCATCTGCGTGATCTGTGCCTGGTCGGCGCTCAGTTCGCCCGACAGCTGCGTGTTGAGCGCGGCGTAGCTGTTCGCCTTTTGAACTTCGGTGTTGTAGGTGCCCTTACTCACGCATCCCGTCGCGAGGACGAGCGCGCAAAGAGCGAGGCTGAGCTTGTTGAGTTTCATGGTTGATCCTTGTTACGTTGAAAAACCCTGCGAGACCCTCTTTTTCGCGCACCGCGACAACTTGTACGTGCCAGGGTGCTGTCACCGGCCGGACACCGCGAAGACGTCGAGTCGTGCACCCCCATGACGATGTGCCGAGTCATGATCAGTCGGAAGTCACGCGAAGGGAATCGGGAAGGAGGGCAATCGGACTGCCCGAAAGGGCAGCCCCCGTCCATGTGCCGGAGCGAGACATCGGGGCGCTGCCCTTTGGGGCAAGGCGGTTGCCCGTCGGCCTATTTGCAGCCTCCGCTACGCCTGTCAGGATGGTGCCGCGAAATCGGTCCAACCGGAGATGCGCATGGTCGACAAGGCGCCCAACATCGCGTCATGATCATGGCCGACGACGTCGGCATCTGGAACCTGAGCGCCTATCACCGCGGAATGATGGGCGGTAGCACGCCCAACATTAGACCGCCTCGCCAAGGAAGGCGCGCTGTTCACCGACTACTACGGTCAGCAGTCCTGCACCGCGGGGCGGGCCGCCTTCATCCTGGGCCAGACGCCGTTTCGCACCGGACAAGGACCCGACGATCGCCGAGCTGCTCAAGCCGCTGGGCTACGCCACGGCGCAGATCGGCAAGAACCACCTGGGCGACCGCAACGAATACCTGCCCACGGTGCATGGCTTCGACGAGTTCTACGGCATCCTGTACCRCCTCAAAGCGATGGAGGAGCCCTACGACGGCGAGTACCCGAAGGCGCCCGGCTGTCACGAGCAGTTCGGCCCGCGCAACATCATCGAGTCCTTTGCCACCGATGTCGACGACCCGACCGAGGAGCCCCGCTGGGGGCGGGTCGGCAAGCAGAAGATCATCGATGCCGGACCGCTGCCGCCGCATCCGGGCATGGTTCGGCGGCCAGGTTCAGCATAGAGGATGTGGACGCCGAACCGGTGCGGCGTTCGCTCGACTTCATCGACCGCTCGGTGAAGGCCGACAAGCCCTTCTTCCTGACGCGCTGCCATGTCTGGACGCATCTGTCGGAGAAATGGAAGGATAAGAGCGGCTTCGGCCTGTACGCCGACGCAATGATGGAGCTCGACTGGGTGGTCGGCGAAATCCTGCAGAAGCTCGACGACGAGGGCATCGCGGACAACACCATCGTGATGTTCACCAGCGACAACGGCGCGGAGATCTTCAGC
>NZ_JBFUIU010001296.1:0-1777 GCF_056401695.1 Variovorax sp. P4_D9 | reverse complement strand
CCCACGCCGGTACCGCACACCATGATGCCGCGATCGGCCTCGCCCGTGACGATCTTCGCTGCCACCGCGCGCGCGACGTCGGGAAAGTCGACGGGCTTGTCGTCGTAGCAGCCGACGTCGATGACGGGGTGGCCGAGCTTGGCGATGTGGGCGACGACGGCGCTTTTCAGCACCCAGCCGGCGTGGTCCGAGCCTATGACGAGACGCATGGGTTCCTCCTGGGGTTTGGGTTGATTCAGGGACGCATGTTCGCGGGCAGGTCGCTGCCGTGGAACTTCTTGTAGATGGCGTTGAGCTTGCCGTTCGCGAGATTGGCCGTGACCCACTCGTTGAGCTTGGTGACCATCCGCTCCTCGCCCTTCTTGACGCCGATCGCCAGATCGAGATTGCGCAGCACGATCTTCTGCTCGAAGGGGCGCTGGGGATTCTTCGTGGTGATCTGGTTCATGATCGTCACCGAGGTCGAGACGATGTCGGCCTGGCCGCTCACGCCGGCGGTCACCATGGTCGCGTCGTCGTCATAGCGCACGACCTTGAAGTCCCGGTCCTTCGCCAACTGGGTGAGTTCGGTGTCTTGCGTGGTACCGCGCGTCACGGTGACCGACTTGCCCTTGAGGTCGGGCCAGTCCTTGATCGCGAGGTCCTTGCGGGCGCCGATCACCGAGACCAATGCGGCATACGGCTTCGAGAAGTCGATGACCTTCTGGCGCTCGGGCGTCACCGAAAGGGTCGAGACCACGATGTCGGCCTTGTCGGTCTGCAGGTTCGGAATCCGCGTGGCGCCGGTGGTCTGGACGAACTCGAGTTCGAGGCCCCAGTCCTTGGCGAGCAGTTGGGCGGTCTCGACGTCCGAGCCGGTGGGCTTGAGGTCCTTGTCGAGCATGCCCGACGGCGGGATCGAGAAGTCCGTCGCGATGCGGATCTTCTTGGCCTTCATGACGTTGTCCAGCACGTCCGCATGGGCGACTGCGGTGATGGCGAGGCAGGCGGCAACGCACAGGACGGAAAGGGAACGGACTGCTTTCATGTTTCTCTTGTCTCCAGGGTTTCAGAAAGGGCCAGGCCTCACAGCTCGCTGGCCACGAATTGCCGAAGCTCGGCGGTTTGGGGTGATGACAGGATCTCGGGGCCGCCACGCTCCCAGACCCTGCCGCGGTGCATGAACAGGACCTGGTCCGCGACCTTGCGCGCGAAGGCCATCTCGTGCGTGACCATGACCATCGTCATGCCGCCCGCCGCCAGGTCCTCGATGACGCGCAGCACCTCGCCGGTGAGCTCCGGGTCGAGCGCCGAGGTCACTTCGTCGAACAGCATGACCTTGGGCTGCATCGCCAGCGAACGGGCGATGGCGACGCGCTGCTGCTGGCCGCCGGACAGCTGCTCGGGATAGTAGGACGCCTTCTCCGCCAGGCCGACCTTGGCGAGAACCGCGTGCGCGAGCGTCCGCGCGGCCGGCTTTGAAAGCCCCTTGACCGATCGGGGCGCCAGCATGATGTTCTGCTCGATCGTCAGATGCGGGAACAGGTTGTAGCTCTGGAAGACGATGCCGACGTCGAGCCGCAGGGCCTTCAGGTCGATGCCCGTGGCATCGACGCGATGGCCGCAGACCTCGATCTCGCCRCTGTCGATGCGCTCGAGCCGGTCGATGCAGCGCAGGGCGGTGCTCTTGCCCGAGCCGCTGCGCCCGATGATCGCCGTCACCGCGCCGCGACCGACTTCGAAGCCGACGCCTTCGAGCACCTTCAGCGAACCGAAGCTCTTGTGGACGTCGTGCAGG
>NZ_JBFUIU010001295.1:0-1777 GCF_056401695.1 Variovorax sp. P4_D9 | reverse complement strand
CGCCGGCGGTGCGGGCGATATCTGCGATGGTGGGGGCGGAGGACAAGATGACGATGCGTTGAGGTCGCGATCGTAATAACATCAATAATTAAATCAATCAGGGTTTTGGAGCATGGCGCAGGTCGGCCAAGACAGGAGCGGGGGGCGGGAGATGCTGCAGCGTGCCCCGCCAGGGCCTCTGGCGGCCGACGAGGCTGCCCGTGGCGAGCGCCTGCGCCGCGCCGACGCGGTCAGGCGGCCTCGGTGCGAGGCGTGATGCGCGGGGCAGGCTCGTCGAGCCGCTGAGCCTGTCGTACCCTACGATGTACCGCAAGTGCCGCGGCAGAAGCCGTCGAGCGTCCAGAAGAATCGTCCGTCTGCGCGTCCAAAGATATTCAATCGAGGGATGTCCACCGATGATGCGACGAATCCTGGCTTCGAGCCGTTACATCATGATCGTTCCCGTGATCGGGACCGGTCTACATCATCAGCATCGGCCTTTATTCGCTGTTCATCGATGACAAGCTGCCGCTGCCGAAATGGCTGGAAGTCCACAGCCTCGAGGACCTCAAGGGAAACCCGGTCAGCGTCGTGATTGCCGTTCTCGCGGCTGTTTCTGYGCGAGGTCGTCGCCTGGGAGGGCACCAGCGACATCGCCGCCTTCGGTGCCGGACTGGCGCTCGTGGTGGCCGCGCTGACCTTCTTCCTGATGAAGAGCAACGCGCGCAGGCGATGGGGCGCGTTCAGCTTCGCTCGAGCGTCACGAAGCTGAACGGCAACCCGTTTGCAGCGAGATGCGATTCGCGCGCGGTCTGTCGCCAGCCGGCGCCGAAATCAGGTGCCCAGGCGTCGCCCTCGTAGTCCTGTTCAATCTCGGTCAGCAGCACGCGCTGCGCCAGTGGCTCGGCCTCGGCATAGATCTGGGCACCGCCCATCACCCAGGCTTCGGTGGCCTGGCCGCGTTCGCAGAGGGCGATGGCTTCGTCGACGCTGCCGGCCCGCTCGGCGCCTTCGGCCTGCCAATCGGCTTTGCGCGTGACCACGATGTTGCGGCGGCCCGCCAGGGGACGGAAGCGCGGCGGGATCGAGTCCCAGGTCTTGCGGCCCATGATCACCGGCGCGCCCATCGTCTGCTGCTTGAAATGCGCCATGTCCTCGGGCAAGTGCCAGGGCATCGTACCGTCGCGGCCGATCACGCCGTTGGCGGCGCGGGCGAGGATCAGGTTGATGCGCATGGCCATCACACTGCGACCGGTGCCTTGATGGCGGGATGGGGTTCGTAGTCGACCACCTCGAAGTCCTCGTACTGGTAATCGAAGATCGAAGCTGGCTTGCGCTTGATGACCAACGTCGGATAGGGCCGGGGTGCACGGCTCAGCTGCAGGGCCACCTGTTCGGCATGGTTGCTGTAGATGTGGCAGTCGCCGCCGGTCCAGATGAAGTCGCCGACGTCCAGGTCGCATTGCTGCGCCAACATGTGCGTCAGCAGCGCATAGCTCGCGATGTTGAAGGGCACGCCCAGGAAGATGTCGGCACTGCGCTGATAGAGCTGGCAACTGAGCTTGCCGCGCTCGCCCGGCGCCTGCGGCGGCGCGACGTAGAATTGGAAGAAGGCGTGGCAGGGCATCAGCGCCATCTTCGAGAGCTCGGCCACGTTCCAGGCGCTGACGATGATGCGGCGCGAATCGGGGTTGCTGCGCAGCGTGTCGATCACCTGCTGGATCTGGTCGACATGACCGCCGTCGGGCGTCGGCCAGCTGCGCCACTGCACGCCGTAGACCGGGCCGAGGTCGCCGTC
>NZ_JBFUIU010001294.1:0-1778 GCF_056401695.1 Variovorax sp. P4_D9 | reverse complement strand
CTGCGCAGGGTCCAGCCCAGCAGCTGTGGCCGCCAGCCTGAAGGGCTTCTGAAGCGCGATCGTGTGGCCTGACTTCGAGAGGGGCTTGCCCTCCCTCGTCGTGGCGCAGGGGAACAGCCACTCGGTGGCCGGCGGCACCGATTCTTCCACGTAGGTCTCCAGGAACTTCGCCACCCGCTCGGTCATGGGCTGATCGCGCGCGCCGGCCTTGGCCTTCGGGATGTAGATCAGGCGTTGGGCGATGTTGATGTCTTCCTTGCGGATCGACAGCACCTCGGACATGCGCATCGAGGTCTCCAGGGCGATCAGGGCGAACGGGTACAGCTGAGCGTTGTCCGAGTCCTTGCACGCCGCCAGGAAGGCCTGCACCTGGTCGGGCGTGAGGTAGACGATGCGGCCCTCCCCTTCCTTCATCCGCCGCATCTTGGGCTTGGCGGTGGTGATCCATCCCCAGTCGCCGGCCTGGCTGAACAGATGCGAGAGCGTCGCGATCTCGCGGTTGACCGTCCCCGGGCTCGTAGTCCTCCCGGTATCGCGCGGCACCCTCACGCCGCTGCGCCAATCGCCCCCTGCCTGGACGACCTGGCCGAGCCGGTGCTGCTTGTACCGCTCGACGTCGAACGAACTGACCTTCGAGAGCGGGGTGGCGCCGAAGAACGGCACGAGGTGCTGCTGCAGGTGCTGCTCCTTCGTCGGGATGTTCTTGCCGCCCGATTCCTCGAGCTTCGCGATGTACTTGTCCGCGGCGTCCTTGAACGACAGGGCGACCTTGCGGCCCTTGGGCAGGGTCAGCCGATCGTGCCGGGCGTCGGTCCTGGCCTTCTCGATGAACTCCTCAGCCTGGGTGCGCGTGGTGCCGTCCGACTCGCGGCCGACGACGCGATGGATCCGCATGCCGTCGACCATGATGTTGACGCTGAAGAGGCCGTCGCCGTTCTCCATGCGCTCGAAGACGATGCCATGCTCCATCACCTTGGCGCCCGGCTTGAGCTTGCGCAGCTCGCGGCGGTCCAGCTTCACGAATGCTCTGGCCATGATCAGGGCTCCTTAGTTGGCCGCGGACTAAAGAACGAACGTGACGGATTCCGTGCGCGCTTGACCTCAGAAGCAGCTATCTCTGGCAACAAAGTGACCGCGCGGGTGAACTCGACAATAACCTGTGAGAACGGTCCCCTGTGGAATTCAAACTTGCCCTGATCCAGATCAGACGCCTCAACGAGGGCCTTTTGAAGCTCCTCCTCACCCTGGATCGCCCGCGCCACCTCCGACGGCTGAAAGTTCTTGAGAACCGCCGTCTGCAGGGCCCATGCGTACTTGCGGGCAGTCTCCATATCACGCGGCTCATCGAAGTTCCCTGCATCCTTTCCGTAGAGAGCTTGCAGGGTTTCTCGCACCATCTTCCACAGCACCTGCTCCTCGAAGGTCAGAAGAGTGGGAAACGCTTTGGCGAGACGGATCATTCGGTCCATTGGCGTCACGTCCCAAAGCACATCGGTAGCTTGTTGAAGCGTTGCCTGAACCCCATTCGAGGCCGTCAGTTCTACGCTCGTTATCGCTGCAGCAACTGCTTCTTCGATAAAGCTGGAGAGGGTTCGCCGATGAGCTCTCGCCCCGATCTCGGCCAGGTACCTCAGCTTCGGATCCAGGCGAACGGTGACGGTTTCCGATCGCGATGTTTTGGCGCCGCCACCACGCCGCTTTTCGATCTCTGCCATTCCTCTAGTTCCTTTGTCTCGATCGTTCCCTAACGATCCAAACTGCATCATAGCCACCACATG
>NZ_JBFUIU010001293.1:0-1780 GCF_056401695.1 Variovorax sp. P4_D9 | reverse complement strand
CTGTGGGCCTGCGACCTCAATTTCGTCCGCGGCGAGGATTCGCTGGTGCGCGCGCTCTGGTCCGGCGCGCCGCTCGTCTGGCAGATCTATCCCCAGGACGACGATGCGCACCACGAAAAGCTCAACGCCTTCCTGGACTGGCTGGAGGCGCCGCCTTCGCTGCGCGGCTTCCATCACCTTTGGAGCGGCATCGGCGCCGGCCAGCTGCCGCGGCTGGACCCCGCGACCCTCGCCGCCTGGACCGGCGCCACGCAGGCAGCGCGCAAGCGACTGCTCGCCCAGGACGACCTTTTGACCCGGCTGCGGCGATTCATCGTCCAAAAAAGCTAAAATTACGGGCTTTGCGGAATTCCGACGCCGTGCCAGCCAGCTGGTTGGCTCAGTCGAAGCTTCCGCTGAACCCGCCGCGGTGAATGCGCCAGAGGACAAAGGGCCTGACCGTGCTCCGAGCGGCCAACATCCAGAGACCCTGATTATGAAAATCGCTCAAGAAATCCGCGCTGGCAACGTGATCATGCACGGCAAGGACCCGATGGTCGTCCTGAAGACCGAATACAGCCGCGGCGGCCGCAATTCCGCCACGGTGCGCATGAAGCTCAAGAGCCTGATTGCCAACTTCAACACCGAAGTGGTCTTCAAGGCCGACGACAAGATCGACCAGATCGTGCTCGACAAGAAGGAGTGCACCTACTCCTATTTCGCCGACCCCATGTATGTCTGCATGGACACCGAGTACAACCAGTACGAAGTCGAAGCCGAGAACATGGGCGACTCGCTCAACTACCTCGAGGACGGCATGCCGGTCGAAGTGGTGTTCTACGACGGCAAGGCGATCTCGGTCGAACTGCCGACCAGCGTCGAGCGCGAAATCACCTGGACCGAGCCGGCCGTCAAGGGCGACACCTCGGGCAAGGTCATGAAGCCGGCCAAGATCTCGACCGGCTTCGAGATCGGCGTGCCGCTGTTCGTCGCACAGGGCGACAAGATCGAAATCGACACCCGCACCGGTGAATACCGCAAGCGCGTCTGAACGGCTGCGACTTGATGAAAAGGCTCCCGCGGGAGCCTTTTTTGCGTATTTCTTCCCCTGATTCCACAAAGCCGGCCCGGAACCTGCAACGCGCACAATCCAGAACCGTTATTCGGGCATGACCATGCACAACAGCACACACGATCTTCACGACAAGCGGCTGGCCGACGCCTGGGCCACGCTGCAGGCCCATTCGGACAAGGGGCTGCCGCTGCACAACGACCCCTCGCGGCTGGCCTTCGCCGACCCCGAGTTCCTGTTGCGGCGCGAAACCCGCGGGTTGCGCATGCAACTCGAGCTCATGAAACCCGACCTCGAGATGCGGGCTCACGGCATCGAGAACACCGTGGTGGTGTTCGGCAGCGCGCGCTTCCGCAGCGAGGAGGAATCGGGCGCCCTGATCGCCCAGGCCGAGGCCGCCGGCGACAGCGTCGCCACCGACCGCTGGCGCAAGTTGGCGCGCAGTTCCCACTACTACGAGAAGGCGCGCGCCTTCGGCAAGATGGTGGCCGAGTACAGCAATGACCGCGAGCCGCAGGACAAGCTCTTCGTCTGCACCGGCGGCGGGCCGGGCATCATGCAGGCGGCCAACCGCGGCGCCTACGAGGGCGGCGGCCTGTCGGTCGGGCTGGCGATCGCGCTGCCGATGGAAGAGGAAGCCAATCCGTACGTCACGCCGGCGCTGAGCTTCAAGTTCCACTATTTCGCGATCCGCAAGATGCATTTCATGATGCGGGCCAAGGCGCTGGT
>NZ_JBFUIU010001292.1:0-1782 GCF_056401695.1 Variovorax sp. P4_D9 | reverse complement strand
CATTCGCCCAGCCCGCACCCGTTTGCGCGTCGCCTCGTCCATCTTCTTGCCCATGCAACTCACCTCCAATCAATCCGCTGATTGGATAACACTCGAGGGCATTATTGGTTGTCATGAGTTTAGTAACTCTCAATAGTTGCGGGAAGTCTCGTCACCGCTTCATTCTCGAGGGCCAGTGCTTGTGAACGAATGTGCCTGACCCGTTGCTTTAATCAGCGGCGGACCTATCGGGCTTCACGTTCGATATCCCCACACAAGCACAAACATTCCTCGGCCACTAAGATTCGGGGTGAGCCTGTTGCGCACGCCGCCTAGAACGAAATTCCCCGATGTCTGAGTTTGATTTTCCCGCACAGGCGGCTGCGGTTCGCGGCGCGCTTGCTGCCCATGGCGTTCGCCATGCTTTAGCGATGCTCAATGACAGGACTCAGTACCGATACACGGCCATATACAAACTGAGCGGCGATTCATTGAAGGCGGAGCACGTTTTCGACCGTGCCTCTGAATACCGCACTTGGTTGAAAGCAGTTCCCTTGCAGAAGAGCTTCTGCCAGCACGCGATCGAGCAGGGCGAGTTTGCGACCGGTCACGTCTCCAAGGATAGGTCCCTGGTCAGCTATCGCCCCTTTGTTGGCTTGGTTGAGTCGTACTACGGGCGGCTACTGACACGTGATTCCGGGGTACCCTATGGCACGTTCATCCATTTCGATCTGGAGCCACGCGTCATTGATGCGGAGGAGGTCGCCTTTCTCCAGCAAGTGACTCCGATGTTTCTTGACTACCTGGACTGACTTGCGCCCCCAGAACTGGCGAGCCTAGCTTCGGCCTGCACCTCGACCAGTGCCCCGCCCAATGCCTTGCAGACGAAAGGCTTCTGCGACCACGACCATCGAGAGATATCCATTTGAGATGCCATCGTTCACTGCTCGCCGAAGCGGACAGGTTCATCCCCTTTCTAACGCAACACCGCTTGCAAGTTTGAAGGGACGACGAAGGTCGAGAGCAGCCTGCTTTGCAGAATGTGGCGCGCATTTGACACGAGCATCTTTGCCTACCAAGTTCTTGCAACTACTCACCGGTTCTAAGGCGTCTCCTAACCAGCACCGTAGCAGCAGTCTCGGTGTACCTATCGCCGCGGGTGACGATGCGTCTACTCACGCTCAAGGAATCAAGGAAATATTCCTCCGCCGTTGTTTTTTTGATGCCACAACTTTCAGGGCATCCATGAACTGAAGGCTTCGATGTCTCTCGTTTGGCACGCGTTCAATGGATTGATGACATAGAGTTCGATGGTTCACTTTTGAGATGGAGGGAGAAGTAGACGTGCCAATGACACTCCTCGCGCAGCTCTGCGCTGCTGAGGTACCAATCAAAGTTTGCGACCAGGACGAGATCGAGAAGCTGGCGGTGCTCAGGTCTGCGGCCTTGGTAGAAGCTGATATCCCGCCGGTGCTTGTGGAAAATGGATGCTGCCGGTACCTGGGACCTGCAATCTTGCGGAAGGTGACCAATGAAGGTCGCGCTGCAGCCAGGACGCACGATCGAAGGGCGTCCGCGGACTGATATGGCGTCTTTCACTCGCGCAGGCATTGGCAATCGAGGGATCGACGAGCGGCGCCCGCATGAACGGCGGCACCGCTGGCGCCAAGCTCATCGCGCAGCGGCACCTCGACCGCTGTGCTCCGCACGCCGCACAGGGTCAACGCGGGCTGCATTGGGGGCGCCACGCTCACGACGCGCCTCCACCGGCGTGGAGCGCCAGGATGTCGGCGATGGCGCAAC
>NZ_JBFUIU010001291.1:0-1782 GCF_056401695.1 Variovorax sp. P4_D9 | reverse complement strand
GCCTGCAAACTGGGGCTGGAGGGGATCATCGGAAAGCGCAAAGACAGCCCGTACACCTCGAGCCGCTCCCCCGACWGGATCAAGCTCAAGTGCCGGCAGCGCCAGGAGTTCGTCGTCGSCGGCTGGACCTAYCAGCGCGGCACCAAGKCCGGTATCGGGGGCGCTCCTTCTCGGCGTGCACGACGACTCGGGCGACCCGGTCTACGCGGGGAGCGTCGGCTCTGGCATCGGCGGCAAGGTCGTCACCGTTCTCCTGGAAAAGCTTGTGCCATTGGCGCGACGAAGAGCCCAGCGAAGGGCGCGACGGACGCCGCTACCCGCGGCGCGCAGTGGGTGAAGCCRGAGYTGGTCGCCGAGGTGAGCTTCGCCGAGTGGACGACGAGCAAACACGTCCGGCAGCCCGTCTTCCACGGCCTGCGGGAGGACACCAAAATCGAGCTGGTGCGCTTTTACGGTCTGGTTGGGTTGGCCCGTTAATCCTCGAACACCTGAAAAGTCGCCCTGTGTCGCTTGTACGCGCGCCGGAGGGCATCACGGGCGAACTGCGCAACCCTGGTTCCATTCGCCGAAGGGTCGCCGACGCGACGAGCTCGTCGCCATCTCCGGCTCTCGATGCGCAATTGAAGACCTTGGCGTTCAACCCTTCAACATTCCCGCTGGTACTCGCGCGCATCGACTTCCGCTTCGTGCCCCAGCGCCCTCGCCGGCGTGGGCGACGACTTCTCGGCGCACTCACTGCGATCAGCGAGGTGCCTTGCAAGATCTCGTTGCCCCGTAGGTCTACCGCTCGATCGAGGATTGCCTGTGCATCGTCGAGCTTTCGGCTTCGGCGCCACGACGGCCTCCGCCTGGTCGGCGCGGGCGCGGCCAGGGCTGGGCGTGTCGGTGCCGATCGCGTGGAGTGAGCTGGCGAAGGTCACCAGGGGCGCGCACTGGAACGTGCGCAACATCCACACCAGGCTGGACAAGGGGAACGAGCCCTGGCTCGACTACGGAAGGCGAGGGAAAAGTCTGAGTCAGGCGATGCGAACCCTGGGGTTCAAAGATGACTTTTCGTACCTATGGGCGTTTTGGCAGCCGCGCGGTACGACCCGGTATGGACGAGCGCTATCCATTCGCGGGCCGATTTTGGCCTTGCTCTGGGCAAGTTCGGCTTGCTGGTGTACGGGCGGCAGTCGCCTGTGTTGGTCGTGGCGCTTGCAACGGTTGCGGGTTGRCCACTCGCGCATTGAGCCCGGTGTGCATCCTTCCAAGCAGCATGCCATCGCCCACAGCCCTGAAGCACTGGCGCTCCTGTCTGCTGTGAACCCGCTGAGCTATTGGAAGTTGTTGGATCTCGCCTCCGTACGTCCACAAGCCGAGCGGTGGACGCATACGGTATGCGATGCTTCCTTACGCGAAGTTACCGGATTGGGCGACAGGTCATCGGGTTTTTGTTCGTTCCGTTCTTCGTTCGTGCAAAAGTGCGCACGGGGCGGGTCAGCGGTAAGCGCGCGGTGATCTCGTCTTGACGCGTCTTGACGATGGTCCATTGCTCGGTGGGCCGCGGTAACGCAGGCTGGCCGCCTTCTAAAATGGAACAGGGCCCTTGGCCCGTGGAGGCGCCACGTGGAGATTGCGAGCTATCTCACCTACTTGTTGCAATGGGCGTCCTTGGGCACGACTGGATTGGTGCTAGCGGTGGTCCTCGCCRTATCCGCGGGGCTGGGCTACGTCGCGTTTCTAGGACTATCTCGGATCAAACGGACCTGGATTCGTATCCCAGTTTCGATGCTTGTGGCC
>NZ_JBFUIU010001290.1:0-1784 GCF_056401695.1 Variovorax sp. P4_D9 | reverse complement strand
CAGCAGCTTGTCGCCGTAGAAGATCGAATTGGCGCCGGCCACGAAGCACAGCGCCTGCAGTGCCTCGTCCATCTGCTCGCGCCCGGCCGACAGCCGCACCATCGTCGTCGGCATCGCGATGCGCGCGACCGCGATGGTCCGCACGAACTCGAAGGGGTCGAGCGGCTCGGTGCCGGCCAGCGGCGTGCCCTCGACCTGCACCAGGTTGTTGATCGGCACCGACTCGGGATAGGGCTCGAGGTTGGCCAGTTGCGCGATCAGCCCGGCGCGCTGGGCGCGGCTCTCGCCCATGCCGACGATGCCACCGCAGCAGACATGGATGCCGGCGTCGCGCACATGGGCCAGCGTATTGAGCCGATCCTGGTAGGTGCGGGTGCTGATGATGTTGCCGTAGAACTCGGGGGCGCTGTCCAGGTTGTGGTTGTAGTAATCCAGCCCCGCATTCTTCAGGGCCTGGGCCTGCTCGGCTTCGAGCATGCCCAGCGTCATGCAGGTCTCCAGGCCCAGCGCGCGAACCTCGCGCACCATGTCGGTCACCTTTTCCATGTCACGCGCCTTGGGGCTGCGCCAGGCCGCACCCATGCAGAAGCGCGTGGCCCCCTGGGCCTTCGCGGCCTGTGCCGCTTCGACGACTTCCTGCAGCGGCATCAGCTTGCTGGCCTCGACGCCGGTGTCGAAGTGCGCGGACTGCGGGCAGTAGCCGCAATCTTCCGCGCAGCCACCGGTCTTGATCGACAGCAGCGTGGACAGCTGCACCTCATTGGCATCGAAGTGCTCGCGATGAACCTGTTGCGCGCGAAAAAGCAGGTCCATGATCGGCTGCGCGAACAAGGCCTCTACGTCTGCGACGCGCCAGCGAGGCTCGGCTTGCATCGGGCTGCGAGAAACCGCAGGGCGCAGCGCGGAGAGCGAGATGGTGTTCGTCATCATGTTGATTCCCGATCGTGAGTTGTTACGCGTAAAGAAGGGCTTGTCTCAGGCCAGGCCGAACAGCGTCCGCAGCGCTGCATCGTCGAGGTGGGCCGTCACCGCCGCAGGGTCAGGGCTGGCCAGCCGGGGAACCCTGCCCAGGCAAGGCGCCTGGTGACGCCGGCCCAATTCATGGCGAAGGGTGGCGAGGTTGTCGTCGCGATGCAGCATGGCCGGATCGACGGTGTTCGCGATCCAGCCTGCCAGTCGCAAACCGCGTGCATGGATGGCTTCGGCAGTGAGCAGTGCATGGTTGATGCAGCCGAGCCGCAACCCGACCACCAGCACGACCGGCAAGCCCAGGTCCATGGCGAAGTCGGCGCTGTCGAAGTCCAGCCCGAGCGGCACACAGAACCCGCCAACGCCCTCCACGATGAGGCGCTCGGCGCGCGTCGCGAGCGCCAAGGCACCTTGCAGCAGGACGGCGCGCTCGATGGTGCGGCCTTCGAGCGCTGCCGCGATGTGCGGTGCGCAGGCAGCCTCGAACTGGAGGGGGCCGACCTCGGCATCGGTCAACGCCACCGAACTCGCATGGCGCAGCGCGCGCACGTCCTCGTTGACGTCTTCGCCACCGATCACCTCCGTGCCTGCCGCCACCGGCTTGTAGCCGGCACCACGCTGCCCTCGCTCACCGAGCCAGTGCAGCAACGCGGCGCTGACGCGCGTCTTGCCGACCTCGGTGTCGGTGCCGGTGACGAAGCAGCCACGCAATGACGCTGCACTCATCGCAGGGCCCCCGCTGCTCGCGCCAGGCCATCGATCAGCGTCTGTACGTCTTGCGGCGTGTGCGCCGCGCTCAGCGTGATACGCAGCGC
>NZ_JBFUIU010001289.1:0-1788 GCF_056401695.1 Variovorax sp. P4_D9 | reverse complement strand
GGGTGCGTTTGCGGACCTTGCCGTCCTCGCGGTAGGACTCGCGCAGGAGCACTGCGGCGGGCGAGTTGCGGTTCGGCACGGACTCGATGTACATGACTTCGTTTATAGAACCAATACAGAGCTAATTCAACAGAATAATGAACAATTTACATGGCTACAAATTGACACAAGAAAAAGGCCGAAACCCGCGCCAATGCTGGGTTACGGCCTGATCAATGCTTCAAAGTTCGGGCTAGGGATCAGGTTCTTCGTCGGCGGTTGGCATCACCCATTCGATGAGAAGCAAGGTCTCCCCGTCAGCAATAGCGGCCCGACAGCGACTGAGAATCGCCCGGGCCCGGTCCCAAGCCTGTAAAGCCGCCAGCTCGCTGAGACCGCAATATCCCTTGGTCGTGAATCGCCATCTGCGGATGCCTTGACATGGACATCGCGACCAACGTCGCAGTCGAAGGCTTCGTTGCTTCGATGACGTCCGAGCTCATCTGCCGATTTCACGCAACGACCTTCGAGCTCACTGGCGCACGACTGCGCGTTCCTGAAGCGGCCCTGACGCTCGCAGTGATGCATACAGCGTGGCGTGCCCGGCATGCCGCTCCATTCGGCGGGCGGCCGCGGATACCGATCCTCACGGGCAAAGGACCAGCTTGCCCTCGATACCGCCGGCTTCCAGACGGCGGTGCGCCTCGGACACCTCGTCGAAGGTGATGCGGTTGGCCACGCGGGGCCGGATGGCCCCGCGGGCCAGCAAGCCGAAGTCCGCGAACTGATGGTGCAGCGCCTCGGCCCATCTTGCGGTCGCGAGGTAGTCGCGGGCCGGGCTGATGATCAGCTCTTCCTTCGGTACCTTCAGCCGGTGCGGGCCCTCGCTCGTGAGGTCCACGAGCCGCAGATCGCGGCTTGGCATGAGTTCGCCATGGCCTCGCTGCGCAAAGAAGTCCAGATCCACGAACTTGTCGGCCGCATCGACCGGCACGTCGTGGAACCCGGTCTCGAAGATCTCGCAGTCCAGCGTCGAGCCACCGTACAGATAGGTAACGACCTTGCCCTTGACGTCCCAGATCGGCGAGAAACGTGTCGGCTTGTGCGGCGGGACCGGTGCGCGGCAGGTCAAGCCGCGCTCTCCTGGGCATCGCGCCTGGCGGCCGCAATGACAGCCTGTGGGTCCATGGTCAGCAGATCGACCGGCCGCGCACTGCCCGGCAGCCAGCCGTTGTTCGATGTGAACCACAGCGCCAGCTTCCACGGCGCCTTGCGCGCGCCGAAGGCCTCCAGCACATCGTGCACCGCCTTGATCGGCTTGGCGTCCTCGAACTGGAAGGCCGGATAGACGTCGCGTTCGCGCGCGGTCTTGTCCGGATGCGGTACGGCGAAGACCAGCCGGCGCTGGCGCCAGTTGTCGGCCAGYGCCGAGCGGTTGCTCGCCTGGGAACGATTGGCGCCCGCCAGCTGCTCCGCGGTGAAGTAGCCGAACTCGTTGAGGACGCGCGCGTGCCGGATGGCGAGTCGCTGGGCCATGTCCATCTCGACCGGACTGGGCACCAGCATGCGCTCAGTCATGAAGTCGACCACCTCCTCCATGTGACGCTCGCGCACGGCCGCCATCTTCTCGACCAGCAGACGGTCCAGCATCGACAGCGAGGCCAGCAGCATGCTGGAGGCGGCGGCGTCCTTTACCTCCAGCAAAGGTGCGGCCGGGGGTGCCCTGGCCTGGAACGTCGCGATAGGGCTGCACGGAGAGCAGATCGCCCTGCAGCGTGGCGGAAGCGGATTTGCCCATGGCGTGAACTC
>NZ_JBFUIU010001288.1:0-1789 GCF_056401695.1 Variovorax sp. P4_D9 | reverse complement strand
GTTCCCGACATGATCCTGCAGGTTGGCGGCTCGATTTCGTTTGCGCCCGAGACCGACAGCGAGGCGGCCCAATGGCTCAGCGACGACACGCGCCACATGCTCGCGGAGCTCACGCCGAAGCCTGACCAGGTGACGATCGCGATCAACACCAACCAGATGAACATCTGCGAGCTGTTGACCGCGGACGATGTCGCGAACACGTCCCTGGCGAATCCGGCCTTTCAGCAGGCCTACCGCGAGATGACCATCCCCTCGGGCCCCGGCTTCGTCGAGGAACACCTGCGCCGGCTGCAGGCCAACGGCATCCAGCCGCTGTTCATGCTCGGCGACGTGGGGCAGCTCGAGTCGGTCGAGCGCCTGATCCGGCGCGGCATCTACACCGGCCCCCTGACCATGAACTGGGCGGCGATCGGCGGCGGCATGGACGGTCCGAACCCCTACAACCTGATGGAGTTCATCCGCCGAGTCCCTGATGGCGCAGTCCTGACCATCGAAAGCATCATGCGCAGCGTGCTGCCCTTGAATGCAATGGCGATCGCCATGGGCCTGCACGTGCGCGTGGGCATCGAAGACAACCTCTGGGGCCGCAAGGGCGAACGCATGACCTCCGTGCAGCAGGTCGAGCAGATGGTGCGGCTTTCGCGCGAAATGCATCGCGAGGTGGCCACCGGCAAGCAGGCCAAGGAGATCTACATGATCGGCGAACACTACAAGAGCGTCGACGAAACCCTGGCCAAGATCGGCTACGCGCCGAACCGTCAATTCGGCGAACGCGGCGCTCCGCTTCGACGCGTGGCCTGAGACAGGAGCACATCGTGGTGAACTCTATGCGACCACTGGCGGGGCGCGTCGCGCTCGTCACGGGCGCAGGCCCGGGCCTCGGCGGTGTCTTGGCACGCTCCCTGGCCGAAGCCGGCGCCAACCTCGTCGTCTGCGACGTCAATGAAGCGAGTCTGGAGCAGGCGCGCGCCGCGGTCGAAGAGGCCGGCTCGGAATGCCTGACCGTGCGTTGCGACGTCTCGGACAGCGCCGCGGTACAGCGCATGTTCGCCCAGGCGGCCGAACGCTTCGGCACCGTGCACATCCTGGTGAACAACGCAGCGCTGACCCCCAACCGGCCGGCCGACGATGTGCGGCGCAATCGCCACTACACATACCTCACGACGCCTGTGCCGCGGCAGTCGCTGGAGTTCACCAGCAACATCACCGATGAGGAATGGCACCGCTGGTGGGGCGTCAACGTGCACGGCACCTTCTACTGCACGCGCGAGGCGCTCAAGCTGATGCAGCCGCAGAAATACGGGCGCATCATCAACATCGCATCGCTGTCCGGCATGTCGGGCCTGTCCGCCCACAGCCCCCACTACAGCGCGACCAAGGGCGCGGTAATCGCGTTCACCAAGGCAGTCGCTGCGGAGGTCGCCGGTGGCAACATCTACGTGAATGTGATGGCACTGGGCCTTGTCCATACGCAGGAGATCGAAGCGGTCCTGCAGAAGATGGGCGAGGAAGGCCGCAATCGCTTCTTGCAGCTCGTGCCCGCCGGACGGATGGGCACCCCCGAAGAGTACGCAGCCACGGTCGTGCACCTGGCGGGCGAGCACTACCTGGTCGGACAAGTCATCTCGCCCAATGGCGGCATGTTGATTTGAGTACGCAAAAATATGGAGACAAACATGGAGACAAACATGGAACACGTGAAAGTAATGAAGGGCATTGCCCGCTCCAAGGGGCGGGCCAGCGGTGAGGCTCTCGTCAGTGAAATGCGATTCGGGTGGGGCTACAACAC
>NZ_JBFUIU010001287.1:0-1805 GCF_056401695.1 Variovorax sp. P4_D9 | reverse complement strand
CTGCAAAGGGTGCCCACTCGAGAGAAAGAACTGTGCGCCGTATCACGGATCCGACCTTGCGATTCGTCAAGACATCTCCATCGCGGGTTCCAGGTCGCCGACGCCCCGCCCTGCTCCTTGTCACGGCGCGCGCCGGCGATCCTTGGCGACGAACAATCCGAGGCAGGAGCATCGCCCGCCAGCTGACCGAGCGCGCACCGTCTCGATCTCCGCATTCAGCCGCGAGAAGGCTCCGTCAGCGCGGTGCAAGGCGGCGTGAACGGAACGCGCACCACTTGCAGCGTCACGTGCTCGATCCCGAAACGGTCATGTAACTCCTCGGTGGCGTCCTGCAGGAAGGCGTCGTCCGCCTGAACCTCAGGCATCACCAAATGCGCTGTCATGGCGATCTCCTACGCACCCATGGCCCAGACATGCAGATCGTGTGCGCGCGCCACGCCGGGTAGCGCTTCGAGCAGGGCCTGCACGGCGTGCAGGTCCACGTTCTCGGGAACGCCATCGAACATCAGGTGCAGAGATTGCTGGAACAGGCTCCAGGTGCCCACCACAATGACGGCGGCGATCAGCAAACTGACGACCGGATCGAGCCACAACCAGCCGAACGCCAGCGCCAAGCCGCCGGCCGCCACCACGCCCGCCGACACCAGTGCGTCCGCCGCCATAATGCACGAAGGCGCCGCGAATGTTGAGGTCGCTCTCGCGGCCACGCATGAACAGTAGAGCCGTGGCGGTGTTGACGACGATGCCGATGCCAGCCACCACCATGATCGTGACGCCCTCGATCGGCTCCGGCGACTGCAACCGGTGCACTGCCTCCCATGCAAGAGAGCCCATGGCCACCAGTAGAAGCAGCGCATTGACGAACGCCGCCAGGATGCTGCTGCGCTTCCATCCGTAGGTTATGGCGGGCGTCGGGGCGCAGCCGACCGGCCAGCGCCCCGCCCCAGGCCAGGACGAGACCGATGACGTCGCTCAGGTTGTGCCCGGCGTCAGCCAGCAAGGCCAACGAACTGACCTTCCAGCCATAGAACGCTTCGACAATGACAAACGCAAGATTCAATGCGATGCCGATGGCGAACGCACCGTTGAAGATGGTCGGATCGTGGCTGTGACCGTGTCCTGCGCTCATGAGGGTTCGATCAATCGGTGCAGGGAGAAAGTTGGCTCAGTACCGGGCGCCACGGTGTTGAATACGGTCCTACTCACGTGGGCGCTCAACCGCACCGCGACCACATCGAATTGCATATTCAGGGTGGCCACGGCCTCGGGCATCGTCTCGCGGCCGGCTTGGCAGGCGCCTTAGCATACCCCCACGTTGCACTCGTACCGCTCATGCGCCAAGCCACTGTTCGACCTTGTCGCGGCTGGGCACGCCGCCAGCATGGACCACCTTGCCGTCGATCACGACGCCGGGGGGTCGACATCACGCCGTAGTTCACGATGTCGCGCATCTCCTCGACCTTCTGCAGCGTGACGCTGACGCCCTTGGCCTTGGCAACCTGTTCGATCAATGCGACCGTACTCTTGCATTTGGTACATCCCGTGCCGAGAACCTTGATGTCCATGTCGATCTCCATTCAGGGTTGAGGTCTCAAGTGGCCGCCTCTGGCGCATCCACGTCTATTCCATTCGGCACGCTCGAACCTCGGCCACCTGACAGCAGGGCTCGCATCTGCTCACGTTCTGCGGCTGTCGGCCAGCTTCCGTCCTCACGAACGGTCGCCGTGCCGGGACGGTGTGGGTGCGCCGCAGGCGTGCCCGGCCAGTCGACGCGGCCCTGGGCGTCAAATCGGACCAAGCTGTAC
>NZ_JBFUIU010001286.1:0-1805 GCF_056401695.1 Variovorax sp. P4_D9 | reverse complement strand
CGCACTGCCATGGCTTGCTCCAACATCGTTGATGAACGGCAGCGCCATGGGAAACGCCGAATTCGACTCGATCTCTTGAACGGGATGCGCATCGCTGCGCTCACCACTGTCGCCGACGAATCCCGGACCATGCTCTTAAGCGGGCTCGCCAAAGCTCGCACCATTGATGGGTCGGTCATATCGGCGCTGCCGCTCACCTTGTAGCGCAGGTCGGTTTCTCTGCCAACGCCTGGCCCGCGTGCGGGGTTGGAATGCTCTTAAGGTGGGTTCCTGCTTCGCAGGGGCTGCGCGCTGCGTCCTTTCGGACTCTGCTCGTCTGACCACCCTCCACAGGCAGCGGGCGTCGTTCGAGAAGCCCAGACTGCGTGCCCCGCGGCCAGAAATGGCCGCAGGCCACGYAGGCGAAGAGCGCCTGGCTCTTTCTGCTTTCTGCCGCCTCATGTCCGCAGACGCGGCACGTGCGGCTGGTGTAGGCCGGATTCACGGCCAGCACCTGGCCGCCGTGCGCGGCCAGCTTGTACTCGAGCTGGCGCCTGAACTCGCCCCAGGCGGCATCGAGGATGCCGCGATTGAGGCCCGCCTTCTGGCGGACCTTCCTGCCAGGGCTCTGCGCCCTGCCGCGCGCCGAGGCGCTCATCGCAGCAACGCGCAGGTCCTCGATCGCGACCACGTAATGCTCGGCCGCCAAGCCGCTGGTGAGCTTGTGCAGCCAGTCGTTGCTCTGCTGCGCGATGCGCCTGTGCAGCGCGCGCCGCCCGCTCGTGGCGATACCGGTCATTCGCAACTGACCAGTTCCGGCGTTCCCAGCTTCATGGTGACCGGAAGGACTCAGCGTCTTCCCGTTTACGGCGTATCTCCTTCGGGGTCGCGCCGAACCAACGTCGGCATGACCTCGCCAGCGCGGACTGCTCGGAAAACCCCAGCAGATCGGCGACCTGTCCGAGCGGGATCTCGGTCTGGCGGAGGTAGTGAAGTGCAGCTTCCTTGCGTGTTTCCTCCCGCAGGGTCTCAAAATTTGCACCCTCAGCGGCAAGGCGCCGCTGCAGTGTCCGTGGATGAATCGCGAGCAGTTGGGCGACATCCGCCTTGTTGCCCAGCGTTCGTCGCAACGCCAGGCGAACCCGGGCAGAGACACTTTCGTCGGGCGACCGAAAGTGCCTGTCGAGATAGTCTTCGGTGATCTGCCGCAGGGCTGGGTTGGCGCCGCGCAGATCAGTTTCGAGAGTTTCAGGGCTCAGGTGCAGTGCAGCGCGCGGCTGATCGCAGTGAATGGCCGCGTTGAAGAAGCGCTTGTAGACATCCAGGGGTGCAATGGGGGTGTGGGGCAGCGAAACTGCACGCAGTTTGTAGCTGCGCCCGGCCATCAGCTGGGTGATGAGGTGAAGGTCGCCGAGGCAGAGATCGATCGTCTGGCGCTGCGCCGGTAGGCGTGGCAACCGCAATTCAAGGGATATCTCCACGGAGCCCGCGATGAGCGAGCTTTGGTCGTGCACCGTCACCACCAGGCCGGGAGTTTGGACAAACATGTGCCGAGCCACGTAGTCCCAGGCTTTTCGTACCGTCGCAGCGTTCTGCAAGACGATGGCTAGTGGACCGAGCACGCTGATGTCCTGGCGCTTTGACAGGCGAAGCCCGAAGTCCGGGCACCCCGTCTCGATCGCGCTGGCTTCCATCAGCTGCATGCCGCTGCGCAGCGAGATCAGTGCGTCCTCGTCCGCCAACACATCCGGCGCAATGCGATGGCGGTTCAATAACCCGTCCGGCGCGCGCCCCAGGCTTTGCATAAGCACGATGTAGCCTTGCAG
>NZ_JBFUIU010001285.1:0-1808 GCF_056401695.1 Variovorax sp. P4_D9 | reverse complement strand
GCCAGCGGTGGCCACCTGATCAGCCTGCCCGACCTGGAAAAGGGCCTGGAACCGTTCCGCCGGATCCGCGAGGCTGTCGGCAACCGCATCGAAGTGATGTGCGAACTGCACAGCCTGTTCGGTGGCCACTCGGCCTTGCGCATCTGCCAGGCGCTGGAGGACTACAACGTGTTCTGGGTCGAAGACCCGCTGTGCAAGATGGATGACGCCGCCGGCCTCGCCGACCTTCGGCGCCGCACGCGCGTGCCGGTGTGCGGCAGCGAGACGCTGGGCGGGCTACGCCCCTTCCGCGACCTGCTTGCCAACGACGCGCTCGACGTGGTGATGCTGGACTTGGCCTGGTGCGGCGGCTTCACCGAAGGGCGCAAGATCGCAGGGCTGGCCCAGGCTTACAACCGGCCGCTGGCGCCGCACGACTGCACCGGCCCCATCACCCTGATGGCGGGGCTGCACATGGCACTGCATGCGCCGACCGCCATCTACCAGGAGGTGGTGCGGGCCACGCTGGCCACCTGGTACCGCGACATCGTCACCGACCTGCCGGTGATCCGTGAGGGCATGGCCCAGCCGCCCGTGGCGGCGGGGCTGGGTACCCGTCTCAAGGACGCCTTCAAGCAGCGCTCGGACCTCGTCATCCGCGAAAGCCGCTAGCGGGCATTGCATCGCCACCGCGCCCAGCTCTTCTCAAGATTTCAACATGCACATTCAGATCGTCGGGCTTCACGCGCCCAACGCGCCGCGCTTGCGCGCCCTGCTCGGCCCCGGGCACGAGGTGGAGGCCCTCCAGGCTTTCCCCGAGTCAGGTGCCATCCAGTCAGACGTCGTCATCAGCAACAGCATCAGCGCCGGCGAAGCAGCCCGCCTGCGCTGCCGGCTGGTGCACGTACCCGGCGCGGGATGGGAGCAGATCGCCTGCCCATCGCTGCCCGCGGGAACCACCGTGTGCAATGTGCACGGCCACGAGGTGCCGATCGCCGAGTTCACCCTGCATGCCATCCTGGAGCACTGCCTGCAACTCTGGCAGTACCCGGCGCGCCTGGACGCGGACGCCTGGGCGCAGGCCTACGCCAACCGGGCCCAGCATGAGGAGGCCCATGGCAAGACCCTCGCCATCGTGGGCTTCGGCCACATCGGGCAAGAGATCGCGCGGCGCGCGCGACCCCTCGGCATGCATGTGATCGCAGTGACGCGCACCGGCAAGCAGGGGCCGGTGGAACTGGCCGACGAATTCGTCGCCGTGTCGACGCTGGACGATGTGCTTCCCCGAGTCCAATGCCTGGTGATCTGTTGCCCGCTGGACGACAGCACCCGCGGCCTGATCGGTGCGCGCCAGCTCGCACTGCTGCCCGCGCAGTCGCTGCTGGTCAATGTGGCCCGTGCAGAGCTGGTGGACGAGCAGGCACTGTATGAAGGCTTGCGCGACAAGCAATTGGCGAGGGCCGTCCTCGACGTCTGGTACCAGTACCCGAAGAAGGGCCAGGCGCCGGTGAGTCCTTCACACTGGCCGCTTCATGAACTCCCCAATGTACGCGCCACGCCCCACATCTCGGCCATGACACCGGCCCTGCTCGCCCGCCGCTACCGCTTCATGGCACAGAACATCGTGCGTCTGCAGCAGGGGCAGCCGCTCTTGAACGTGATCTACCAGGCGCCCTGACCGCTTCCCCCGCCCGCTCGCAGCCACGCGAACTCCACGTCACACATCAACGGAGATACCTATGAAAGCCGAGACTTCAACCACCCCGTCCTCCCCTACCAAGGCCAGGCGCGCCCTGCTCGGCATAGCCGCAGCAGCCATGCTGGTGGGC
>NZ_JBFUIU010001284.1:0-1808 GCF_056401695.1 Variovorax sp. P4_D9 | reverse complement strand
TCATGCGCGTGGCCAAGGAACTCGGCGCCGAGGTCGTCGGCGAGGTCAAGCACCCGCTGGGAGCTCAGGACTATTCGACATTCCTGCCTCGCCTGCAGGCGATGAAGCCCGACGTTCTCATCTTCAACAACTTCGGAAACGACAACCGCATTGCCATCAAGCAGGCGGGTGATTTCGGGATGAAGAAGGGCATGAAGTTCGCCACGCCCATCCTGACCTACACGGCGCGCGTGTCCGGTGGCGCGTCGACCTACGAAGGCGTCATCGGCGGCACGCAGTACTTCTGGGAAATTGAATCCGACACGCCGTCGGCAAAGGCCTTCAACACCGCGTTCAAGGCCGCCAACGACAACAAGTACCCCTCCGACTATGGTGCGATGGCCTATTCGGCCGTGAAGTCGCTACTGCTTGCGGTCAAGAGCGCAGGCGCAACGGACAGCGACAAGGTCGCGGCCGCCCTAACATCCCTCAAGTACGACACCTACAAGGGCCAGCAGTACTACCGCGCCTGCGACCACCAATCCGTCCAGTCGGTGCTCGTCGTCGAATCGAACAGCAAGGAAGCGCGCGACCCGACGGCCGTGTTCAAGGTGCTTCACGTCGAGCCGGCCAATGAACAGCTCCTGCGCTCTTGCCAGGAACTCGGGTTCAAGGGCTGAACTGAAGCAAGTCGGGAGCACCMCATGGATATCACCTTCGACCTGCTGGCGCTGCAGCTGTTCACCGGCCTGGCCCTCGGCGCCGTGTACGTGCTGCTGGCTGTCGGCCTCTCGCTCATCTTCGGCATGCTCACAGTCGTGAACTTCGCACACGGCGCGTTCTTCATGCTTGGCGCCTACATCGGCCTGCTTGCAGCCGAGAATACCGGTTCGTTCTGGCTTGCCCTCCTCATCGCGCCTGTCGTCGTGGGAGCGATTGGAATGCTCGCCGAGCGCTGGCTCATCAGGCCACTCTATGGCCGGGGCATCGACTACCCCTTGCTGCTCACATTCGGGCTTGCGTACATGATGGTCGAAGGCGTGCGCATCCTCTGGGGAAAGACCGGCCTGCCCTTCGACACCCCTGAAGTTCTGCAAGGAGCGACGAGCCTTGGCTTCGCCGACTTCCCGACATACCGCCTATTCGTCATTGGCGTCGTTGTCGTCCTTCTGGTCGCTCTCTGGCTCTTGATTGAGCGCACGCCGTTCGGGCTTGTCGTGAGGGCCGGTGCCCGGGACTCGGTCATCGTTCGCGTGCTCGGCGTCGACGTGTCTCGCGTCTGGCTCATCGTCTTCGGCCTAGGTACCGGCATCGCTGCACTTGCGGGCGTTCTCGCGGCGCCGATGCAAGGCGTCTCGCCCGAAATGGGAACCTCGGTGCTCACGGTTGCATTCGTGGTCACAGTCGTGGGTGGCATGGGGTCGCTGGTGGGCGCGGTCGTAGCCGGCCTGCTGGTCGGCGTTGTCGAGAGCATGGCCGTCCTCTTCTTCCCCGAGGCAGCCAAKGTGTCCATGTTCGTCATCATGGCCGCCGTGCTCCTGGTTCGTCCGCAAGGTCTGTTTGGTCGCGCGGGTCTGATGTCATGAAGGAACTCACCATGAACGCTGTCACGCCCCCCGTTCCCACCACCCTGCCTGGCACTCGGCAAGAGGTTTTCAAGACGATTGCGAAGCACCGCGTCCTCGCGACCGTGCTCTTCTTCGCCGTCTTCCCCTGGCTGATGCCGTACCAGTCGATCGCCATCAACATCCTCATCTACGGCCTGTTCGCAGTCGGCTTCAACCTGCTGTTCGGATACACGGGCCTGCTCTCCTTCGGCCACGCCGCCT
>NZ_JBFUIU010001283.1:0-1808 GCF_056401695.1 Variovorax sp. P4_D9 | reverse complement strand
TGCGTCAGGTAAGCGACGATCACGGCGTCGGCGGGCCCGTACTCGGCGACGCTGCTCATGGCGCGGTCCATGTGCTCCACGGCGGCGCCTATTTCATCGAACTCGTAGGCGATACCGGCCAGCAGCGTGTGCAGCAAGCTGGCATGCGCCGGATGTCCGAGCAGCCTATGATCGACCAGTTCGAGCCCGCTGGTGCAGGCGCGCCGGGCCTCGATGTAGCTGCCACGCTTGAGAAGCAGCACGGCCTCCACGTAGGCGGTCCAGGCGAGCGCGTAGTAGCCCTCGCCCTGCTCCAGCCATCGGCGCGTCTCGCCGATGGTGTCCAAGCCCTTGTCGATCTCGCCGGCCGTCTTGTGGCCGAAGGCCCGCACATTGCCCATCACGCCCTTCTGCAGCAGCGGCGCGTCCGGCCAGCGCGCCAGCCAGGCCGCGGCCAGTTCGCCGCCGCGCCTTCCTTCGTCGCGCAGGGCCAGCGACATCGCGGCCTGCAGTTCGACCGCGCAGCGCAGTTCGTCGACCAGGCGGGCGTCGGCCTCAGGCTGGGCCTCCAGCCCCTGCAACTGGCGCTCCAGGCGATGGACCTGGGCCTCGTATTCCTGATGTCGCGGATAGAAGGAGAGCGCGAAGGCGTACTGAATACGGATGACCGGGTAGCGGTCGACCCATGCTTCGGGCAGTGCGTTCATCCAGCGCAGGATGGTCTGGTGATAGCCGTGGCGGAATACCAGCTCCCCCACACAGCCGGCGACCCAGGGCGCCGCCCGCTCCCAGTCCTGTCCCCGGATCGCGCAGCCGATGGCCTCCTCGATCAGGCCGTTGGCGTGCATCCAGCGCGCGCCGCGCGCAAGACATTCGCGGGCCGCCGCCGGGGCACTGCGCCGGAAGCGCTCGCGAAAGAACTCGCCCACCAGGTGATGGAAGCGCACCCATTCGCCGGCGCGGTCGAGCGGGATCAGGAACAGGTGGCGCGCGCGCAGTTCGCGAAGCAAAGCCTCGGCATCGTCGACGCCGCTCGCCACCTGGGCGAGCGGCACGCTGACGCGGTCGAACTGCGAGATCGCGAAGACGAAGGCGCGGGTGCGCTCGTCCAGGCAAGACAGCACCACCTCGCCCAGGTAGTCGACCACGCTGCTGTCAGTGCCCGCGAACTGCTCGATGAAATCGGCCGGGTCGCCCGCGTCGTGCAGCGCCAGCGCGGCCAGTTCGAGGGCGGCCGGCCAGCCCTCGGTCTTGGCAAGCAATTGCTGCAGCTCGGCCGGCGGCAACTCATGCCCGAGGCGGTTGCGGCAGAACTGCGCCACCTCCTCGATGTCGAACTGCATTTGCCGGATGTCCACCTCGAACAACTGGCGCCGCACGCGCAGCGCGCCCAGGCGCAATCGAGGTTCCTCACGGGTGCCGATGACGAACTGGACTGTCCGGGGCGCGTAGTTCACCAGCCAGTCCACAATTTCCAACACCTCGGGCTGCTCCACGACAAACTGCAGATCGTCCAGGAAGAGCACGATGCGACCCTGGACCCGTGCCAAGTCGCCCGCGAGGCTTTCAAGGAGCGGCTTGGTGCCGCTCGCGAAGTCGCTCGAAAGGTGCCCGGCGATAGTCTGGCCGATGCGCGCGTCCGCCTTCTGCAGCGCGGCGACCAGGTGGCGCATGAAGCGCACCTTGTCGCCGTCGTCCTTGTCGATCGAGAGCCAGGCGCAGGGCAACGACCGCTCGATCAGCCGCGCGTGCCAGCCCGCCATCAGCGTCGACTTGCCATAGCCGGCCGGGGCCCCCACCACCACCACCGGGCAGCGCCCGTCCAGCAC
>NZ_JBFUIU010001282.1:0-1821 GCF_056401695.1 Variovorax sp. P4_D9 | reverse complement strand
CTCCGTGGCCACGAGGGGGAAGTCCGCAGCCGTGAGCGTGGCGTTGGGCGTGAAGTTGCCTTCGAACAGCGCGATGAACCAGCTGGAAATCTGCGCGGCACCCTTGATGGCAGCGCCCAAGATGTAGTCGATGCCTTCCTGCGGGATGAGGTTGTGCACTTCCTCGCGCTGCGAGACCGCGCCATCGGGCTCGACAACTTCGAAGATGTAGAGGAAGCCTGCTTTGGCATGGGAGTTGAGTGGCTTCATAGAACAGTTCCTTTGCGGATCACTTCCGCCTCGATGAATGAAGTCGCCACGGCGACGGACGGCTCCACGCCGAAGCGCGAAGTGACGAGCTGGGAGATGCCGTCCTGCTGGCGATAGAGCGAGGCGCCGGAGGCGGCATGGGTGAATTCGAGGGCGTCCTGCTGGACGTTCTTGACGGCCGCGTTGTCGGAGGCGACTACGAGCCCGAAGTCGGAATGCCAGTACAGCTTCTCGTCGGCCGGCGAGCGCAGGCTCGTGCCTGGCGTAGCGCCGTAGGGCAGCACTTCCTGCAACGTGCCGGCAGCCAGCACGTCGGCGATCCAGTACGTGCGATCGGAAGTCCCGATGTAGACGCCGTTGTCCAGCGGCTCGATGAGCGTCACCGGGAACGGGAAGCTCATGAAGCCCTTGACCGGGTCGAGCACGCCGTAGTTGTAGGGCTCCGAAATGAAGACCGTGTTGCCCGAACCGACCAGCATGCAGCCGCTGAAGTGGCGCACGATGCTGCCCGGCGGCATGGGCACGGTGTTGAGCGTCGGGCAGCGCCGGCCGTCGTTCGTGAGGGTCASGAAGGTGGCGCCCGCGACACCCGCWYGSCCRGCGTGCAGCAGGATCTCGCCATTCGGGCCGCTCAGATAGACCTGGGCAAGCGTGTCGCACTCGCCGATGGTGATGGCGCCATTGACCGGCACATCGACCTGCACAGCGGGCGTGGCCGGGGACTCGCCATCGGGGCCAACAACCGTGAGCGCGACGAGATAGCGGCCTGGCGGGAGTGCGCCGCCGGCGCCCGCGGTGACGACCGGGATGCGGTCCAGGGGCTGGGTGACTGCGGGCCGGTCCTGGCCAGCGTGTACGCGCCGCAGCTGCGCGCCGTTGGACCAGTAGACCTCGCCGTCGCCGCCGCGCGAGTAGGAGATGGGCAGCCGAGGCATGCCCGCGCGAATCGTGGATCTGGCGATGCTCGCGCCGGCTTCAGTGAGCGCGACGAGCACATCGTTCAGGACAGCGAAGGACTCCTTGTCATCGGACCACAGCGAATGCGCAGTGCCCGCAAGTGAGAGCGTGGTGCCGCGGCGCCGGCGCAGGCGTCCTTTGTCGTTGAGGTCAACGTTGTCCGCGCCGTAGAGGAACGTCGCGGCCTTGCCGTCAGGCGTGACGGTCGCGAGTTGGGTGGGCTCGAGCTGGTTGTTCAGCCCAGGAGCCATGGAGCCGAGCTTGACCGGGCGCATCGTCATCGATCACACCCAGAAGGCCACGTTGTGTTGGTCGACGTCCTCGCGCGTGGAGCGGCGCAGGTCGACATCGGGGCGCGCGCCGAAGTAGGCAGTGAACTTCGCTTCAGCCTTGTCGGAGCGGTCCTTGTCGAAGACGTCCGCATCCTGAATGCCGTAGGCGCGGTGCACGGCCCACCAGATGAGATGGCGGTGGTGCGCAGCGTTGATCTCCGGGGTCTGCGTTTTGGCCTTGAGTGCCACGATCGGCAGCCGGTAGCCTTCGAGCAGCACCGTGCCATCCATGGCGGGCTTGGGAACGAGGCGCAGGCGCGTGTCCGTCTGGATGGCCCAGCGG
>NZ_JBFUIU010001281.1:0-1823 GCF_056401695.1 Variovorax sp. P4_D9 | reverse complement strand
ATCCTGAAATCCACACACAAGCCGTCCGGAACCCGCGTCAGTTCAGCATGTCATCCGCCGGATTCGCCTGTCTTGGACAGCAGTGATCGAGGCCCTTGATTTGTCCACAAGAGTTTTCGGACCTGGCTTCTCGGGATCACGTCTCGCTGCCGCGCTGAACGCTCGAATCTTGTACGAACAGAACGACTTTAACGCCGGTGATCAGTTGATGCGCGATCGACTGATGCTGAGTGGGTCGCAGGGAGGAATCGAAGGCGCACTCATCGCCTACATCGTTGGAGCCAAGATCGCTGCTGCGCGGCAGCAAACACCTTTTGCCGTGCTCTTGCTTCGCGAAGCCGAAACGATCGGCGAAGAACGCGGATGGTCACGCCTCGTCGCAGCCAGTCTCGCCGAGCGCGTCCGGCTGTTCGTCGCCGATGGGCAATTCAAGGAAGCCGACTCTTGCGCGAGGCGACTGGCCGAGGCGGCAGCCAATTCAACGATTGCAGCCAATGCCCAGCTTCTGTCTCGCCAACTGGCCATCGCAGATGCCTACCTGGCCCTCGACAAAGGGCCCTCGACGCATACTGCGGCAACCCTGCGCTCTCTGGTGTCAGCAAGCGTGCTTCGCCGCGAGCGCTACCTCGCCGTGGAATTGACGCTGTTGCTCGCGTGCGTTCTGCACGGTCTCGGTGAACTCGACAAGGCTTCGATCGAACTCAGGCGCGCCATCGAACTCGGCGCAGCGAGTGGCTTGTATCGGACTTTCCTGGATGGCGGAGAGCCGATCCGTCAGCTTCTCGCCTGGATGTACGACCGACGTACGGCCGACGGCGGCATCCTCGCCGAACTGCGACCCTATGTGCGCGCCCTGTTGATCGCATTTCCCGGGCGCGCCGAAACCACCAAGGGCGCACGAAGCAGGCACAGGTCAGGTGAATCGCTATCGCCACGCGAACGTCACATCGTCTCGCTGATGAGTCATGGCTTGTCAAACAAGCGCATCGCGAAACAACTCGGCATCGCTCCGGAGACAGTCAAGTCGCACGCCAAGCACATTCTTCAGAAGCTCGCGGCCCAGACGCGCGTCGAGGCTGTATCGCGCTCGCTGAGCCTGGGCATCATCTAGCGTCATCTAGAGCGTGCGCAGGTCGCGCCGCAGTATCTTGCCCACGGTCGCCGATGCAGGCCGACTCCGCGACACCGGGACATGAGGCGGCAACGGCCTCGATCTCATTCGGGAACACGTTGAAGCCCGAGACGATGACCATGTCCTTCTTGCGAGCCCGGATCCGAACTGACCGTCGAGCAAATTGCCGCGCATTGCCGCCGGGATCTGACGGCCTACAAGATTCCGCGGATCATCCAGTTCGTCGACGCATTGCCGAAGAGCAGTGAGCGGCGAGGACTGCGAGGCCTGGGCCGCCGGCGCGCAGCGCGTCGACGGCAGCTGGTGGCCGCACTGGATGGCCTGGATGCATGCGCGTTCGGGACGACGTGTGCCGGCACCGAAGAAGTTGGGCAGCCGAGTACACAAGCCGGGCGCTGCGGCACCGGGCGAATATGTCCTGGGGGCCTGAGGCCGTCGCATGGCACATCGCAAACCACAAGCATCGGGCGTCCGCGTCCCATCCGCCGTCGAGCGCCTCGAAGACGTCCAGCTGGACCCTGTCACCGGATTGCATATAGGAACCGTGCGCATCGGCCGCCAGCAACTGCGCGTCGGCATCCGTCCGGCCTCGGGCAACAGGTCATTGCGGGAAGAAACGCGCCGCCCCCTGCTTGCCTTCAACGGCATTGGCGCCAATCTCGAATTGGTGGGCCCCTTCCTCGCTGAACTC
>NZ_JBFUIU010001280.1:0-1824 GCF_056401695.1 Variovorax sp. P4_D9 | reverse complement strand
ACGCCAGGCAGATCAATGCCAGGGCACGCCGCGGCGCGCCGAAATACCAGTCGATCACATTCAAGGTGAAACCCAATCCTCTACGAACACCCTCGCCTTGCGCGGCGTGGCGACGACCTTGTCGCCCTCGCGCAATGCGAGGTCCCGGAACTGTTGCGCAGGGAGTTGCGCTTCGATGATGGTTCCGGAGCCCGGATTATCAGGATTCGATTCGACCGGTTCGAGTTCCAGCCGCGCGATCGGTCCGACGACGATCGCCCGGGTCAGGGTCGCGACGATGCCGCTGGCCCCCGGCGCGTAGCGCTCGACGCCCAGGTCGTGCGGCCGTACATAGGCCAGCGCCTTGCCGTCGCGCAGCCCCTGCTGGTCGCGCGTGTCGAGCCGGATGCCCTCGACCTGCACCTCGCCCTCAAGCGAACGGCCATGGAACAGGTTCACGTCGCCGAGGAAGCCGTAGACGAAGGGGCTGGCCGGATGGTCCCAGACCTCCTGCGGCGAGCCGACCTGCTCGATACGGCCGCTGTTCATCAGCACCACGCGGTCGGCCACCTCCAGTGCCTCTTCCTGGTCGTGGGTGACGAAGATGCTGGTGACATGCAATTCGTCGTGCAGCCGGCGCAGCCAGCGGCGCAGCTCCTTGCGCACCTTGGCGTCGAGGGCGCCGAAAGGCTCGTCGAGCAGCAGGACCTTGGGCTCGACCGCCAGCGCACGAGCCAGCGCGATGCGCTGGCGCTGGCCACCCGACAGCTGCGACGGATAGCGGTCGGCCAGCCAGTCGAGCTGCACCAGCTTGAGCAGGTCGTGCACCTTGGCCTTGATCTGCGCCTCGCTCGGGCGCAGGCCGCGCGGCTTGACGCGCAGGCCGAAGGCGACGTTCTCGAACACCGTCATGTGGCGGAACAGCGCGTAGTGCTGGAACACGAAGCCGACCTGGCGCTCGCGAACATGGACATCGGTGGTGTCCTCGCCCGAGAACAGGATGCTGCCGGCGCCCGCGGTCTCCAGGCCCGCAATGATGCGCAGCAGCGTGGTCTTGCCGCAGCCCGACGGGCCCAGCAAGGCGACCAGTTCACCCGACGCCACATCCAGGCTCACATCGCGCAAGGCGTGGAAATCACCGAATTGCTTGCTGACGTTTCTGATTTCGATGCTCATGGTTTCTCTCTTTCAGGTCGCCGGCGTCGGGCGCTCGGGCGGCAGCTCGGCGATCGCCTTCATCTCGCGCTCGTGGCGCCATTCAATGACCGACTTGATCACCAGCGTGACAAGCGCCAGGATGGCCAGCAGCGAGGCCACCGCGAAGGCGGCCACCGACTGGTATTCGTTGTAGAGCACTTCGACGTGCAACGGCATAGTGTTGGTCTGGCCGCGGATATGGCCCGAGACCACCGACACCGCGCCGAACTCGCCCATCGCACGCGCATTGCACAGGATCACGCCGTACAGCAGGCCCCATTTGATGTTCGGCAGCGTGACGCGCCAGAAGGTCTGCCAGCCGGTCGCGCCGAGCACGATCGCGGCCTGCTCTTCATCCGTGCCCTGGGCCTGCATTAGCGGGATCAGTTCCCGCGCGATGAACGGAAAGGTCACAAACACGGTCGCCAGCACGATGCCGGACACGGCGAAGATGATCTTGATGTCGTGCGCCTGCAGCCAGGGCCCGAACCAGCCCTGGGCGCCGAACACCAGCACGTAGATCAGGCCCGCCACCACCGGCGAGACCGCGAACGGCAGGTCGACCAGCGTCGTCAGCACGGCCTTGCCGCGGAACTCGAACTTGGCGATCGCCCAGGCCGCGGCGATGCCGAAGACCAGGTTCAACGG
>NZ_JBFUIU010001279.1:0-1827 GCF_056401695.1 Variovorax sp. P4_D9 | reverse complement strand
ACGCGCACCTGTATTGCTGCGGCCCGACGACGCTGATGGAAGCGTTCGAACGCGCGGCGGCGACACGTGAGCCCAGTACGGTCCACGTCGAATGGTTCAAGCCGCGGCCCGTTGCCGCCAGCTCGACCACAGGTTCGGCTGCGGACGGCGAGTTCGTGGTGAAGCTCGCGAACAGCGGCGTCATGCTGACGGTTCCACCGCAAAAGTCAATTCTCGACGTGCTCATCGAAGCTGGAATCGCCGTGCAGCACTCTTGCTGCGACGGCGTCTGCGGCACCTGCGAGACCCGCGTGCTCGAAGGCGTTCCAGATCACCGGGATTCGGTACTTCTCGGTGAGGAAGCCAGCGCAACCGATCGAATCATGGTCTGCGTTTCGCGTTGCGCCGGAGCCTCGCTCACCCTCGATCTCTAGTGCTGCTTCTGACTGCCAGATTCTAGGCAGCCTACAAATCACAACCAACGGAGACATCAATGCATCGTCGTTTTCTTCACTCTCTGATCTCGCTCACCGGCGCCGTTGCATTCGGACTCGCATTCGGTACGACGGCCCTTGCGCAGGAAACCGTCAAGGTCGGACTACTGTTCACCTACTCCGGCGCATCGGGCATGACCGGCCAGCTCAGCGACAACACCATCAAGCTGTTCCAGCAAAAGCATGGTGCAACCGTTGGCGGGAAGAAGATCGAGTTCGTCAAGCGAGACACTACCGGCCCGAACCCGGAGGTCGCCAAACGCCTCGCCCAGGAGCTCATTGTTCGCGAGAAAGTCCAGATCCTCATCGGACCCGATTTCACGCCAAATGCGCTGGCGGTTGCGCCCTTGGTCACGGAGGCGAAGGTGCCGACTTTCCTGACGGGCGCGGCCACCGGTGGCATTGTCGGTGAGAAGTCGCCCTACTACATACGCACCTTCTTCTCGATCCCGCAGGCCGTCAGGCCAATGGCTGAGTGGGCGCACAAGAATGGTGTGAAGAAGCCGTACGTGCTGGTGGCGGATTTCGGACCGGGGCACGACACCGAGGCCACATTCACCAAGGCGTTCACTGAACTGGGCGGGACGCTGGCCGGGACCGGTCGTGTACCGGTGCGCAGTCCGGAGTTCTCGAGCTACATGCAGCGGATCAAGGATGCTCAGCCGGATGCCGTTTTCGTCTTCATGCCGATCGGTGAACTGGTGCCGCAATTCCTCAAGGCCTACGCCGATTCGGGCCTCAAGAACACCAACATCAAGCTGCTTGGCACCGGTGACCTGACCGACGAAAGCGTGATCGACGCTGCCGGCGATGCGGGCCTGGGTGTCGTCACTTCGGGGGTCTATTCGGCGGCGCATGACTCAGCTGCCAACAAGCAGTTCGTAGCCGACTACGTGGCTCAATTCGGCAAGTCACCTCGCGTGACCGCATCCAGCGTCGCCGTATGGGRCGCGATGCGCCTCATCTACGACGGCATCGCAGCGCAGGGGAACGCCGCTTTTGACGCAGACAAGTTCATGGCCTTCGTCAAGGGGCGTTCCATCGAGAGCCCTCGCGGCCCGATCACCGTTGACAAGGGCAATGGCGACATCACGCAGAACGTCTACATCCGACGGGTCGAGAAGCGCGACGGCATGATGCAGAACGTCGAAATCGCGACGACCAAAGACGTTCCGGCCAAGTGACCGGCGCTCATTGAACGCCGACCCAGACCACCTCTGAGCACGACGCCATGACTGCGCTATTGACCATCCTCTTCAACGGGATCGCGTACGGCGTACTGCTGTTCATCATCGCGGTCGGCCTGTCCGTCACGATGGGGATGATGCAGTTCGTGAACCTCGCACAAGTGAGC
>NZ_JBFUIU010001278.1:0-1827 GCF_056401695.1 Variovorax sp. P4_D9 | reverse complement strand
ATGTAGGGCTTCGGCAAAACCGAAGGCCCGGTTATTCAAAGCCCGATTGCCCGCTGCCGTCGCAGCGACGATCTCTCCAGCCTTCTGGCGTTGCAGGCGCCCGCCGCCGCGCAGGCGACATGGCCCGAGAAGCCCGAGACCCTGGTCGTGCCCTAATCCTAATCGGCCGGCGGCCCGACCGACGTGGTGGGGCGCATGCTCGCGATACCGATGGGCAAGTCGCTGGGCCAGCCCGTCATGGTCGAGAACACGGTGGGTGCCGGCGGCACGATCGCGCCGGCGCGCGTGGCGCGGGCGGCACCGAACGGCTACACGATCCTGATCCACCACTTGGGCATGGCGACCGCGCCGGCGCTGTACAAGAAGCTGCCCTACGGCCCGCTGAAGGACTTCGAGTACGTCGGGCAGGTGCTGGACGTGCCGATGACCCTGTCGTCGCGAAAGGACTTTCCGGCCAACAACTACCAGGAACTGCTCGCCTACATCAAGACCCACAAGGACAAGGTGTCGCTGGCCAATGCCGGCATCGGGGCGGTGTCGCAGCTGTGTGGCCTGCTGTTCACGAGCCAGATCGGCGTCGAGCTGACCACCGTGCCGTACAAGGGCGCCGGTCCGGCGCTCAACGACCTGATGGGCGGCCAGGTCGACCTGCTGTGCGACCAGACCACGCAGACCGCGCCGGTCATCAAGGAGGGCAACCGGGTCAAGGTCTTCGGCGTGACCACGCCCCAGCGGCTGTCGAGCATGCCGAACATCCCGACGCTCGACGAGCAGGGCCTGAAGGGCTTCGACGTCCGCGTGTGGCACGGGGTCTATGCGCCCCAGGGCACGCCGCCGGCGGTGATCGACAAGATCAACGCGGCGCTGCGCGTGGCGCTGCAGGATCCGTTGGTCAAGCAGCACCTGGCCGACCTGAGCTCGGAGATCGTGCCGATGGACAAGGTCACGCCGGAGGCGCTGCGCAGCCATCTGACGGCCGAGGTCGCGAAGTGGGGCAAAGTGAGCCGGGCCGCTGGCATTCAGGGGGAATAGTTGCCGCACTTCGTGTCGGGCGCCCACCCCCTACCGGGGGCGCCGCGCTGCGGCCCGGCGAAGCCGGTTCCGCCGCGGCCCACGAACCGACGCGCTGCGCGCAGCCGATGCGCAAACACGCGCCGCTTCACCTGGCCGGCGCAGCCAGAGCTCAGTCGCCCAGCTCGATCATCACGGGCTGGTGGTCCGAGGCTTGCGTCTGCAGGTCGACCTCGACCCGGCGCACGCGCGGCGCCAGCACATCGCTGACGAAGATGAAGTCGCAGGCCATCGGATCAGGGCCGTACTGGCGGTCGAACAGGCGAAAGGTCGGGTCGTGCGGCCGCTCGGGGTGGGCCAGTGGCCAGGCGTCCTGCAGGCGTCGAGCCGGGGTGCCGCCGGCCGGCAGCGCTGGGTCCACGAAGGGCTGCACGATCTCGTCGTAGGCCGGATCGGTCGCCGCCATGTTGAAGTCGCCGCAAAGGATCGCCTGCGGCGTGTGCCGCTTGGCCTGGAAGGGCGAGACCTCGATCGGGTCCACGGGCGGCGCCGCGGCCTGCTCGCAGGCTTCGAGATGCAGTGCGCGCAGCGCGCGGGCCTGGGCCAGGCGCTGCGCCGGCGAGTAGTACTCGAGGTGCGTGGTCATCACGCGCAGCGGGCCCAGCTCGGGGCTGCTCAGCGTGACCACCGTGCACATGCGCGGCATGCTGGTCACGGTGGGATCGGCCGGCCAGGGCAAGGGGTGATGCTGGATGCGCGACACTGGCAGCCGGGTGGCGATCAGGTTGCCGAAGCGCATCGGCCGGCCTTCGGCGC
>NZ_JBFUIU010001277.1:0-1831 GCF_056401695.1 Variovorax sp. P4_D9 | reverse complement strand
GGTCTCGTTGCGATTGCCGCTCGGGTCGAAGAAGTAGATCGTCTCGCCGCGCGTGATGCCGTGACGGGTGGGCGCCACGTCGATCTTGACCTTGTTCTTGGCCATCACGTCGGCCGCCTTGAGAACGTCGTGCCAGGAGTCGAGGAAATAGGCAATGTGGTGCAAGCCGCTCTTGGGACCACCGACGAAGGCGATGTCGTGCGGCGTGGTCGTGCGGCTCATCCAGGTCGCGGCCTGGATATCGCCAGCGGGGCCGACGAGGACTTGCTCGGTGAGGAAGAAGTCCAGCGCTTCGGTCATGAAGCGCGTGTTGTCGGCGACCGTGTTGATGCCCTCCGGAGGGTTCATCTCGCACATCAGCAGCAGGTGGTCGAGCCAGTGCGCGCCGGCACCCTTGAGGTTGTCGGGCCAGGGATCGGGGTTGGTGGTGCCGACCTCGGTGCCGACGTACTCCTTCATGGCATACAGGCGCATCTCGTGGCCGCTCGGCAGTTTGAACTGCAGCATGCGACCGGTGGCCGGCAGCGTGCCCTCCGGCGACATCGTCGTCTTCACGCCCCAGGCTTCGACCTTCTTCTGCAACTCGTCGAGGTCCGAATCCTTCTCGACCTTGTAGGCGACATGGTTCAAGCCGCCCTGATCCGAGGGCGTGAGGATCAGTGAGTACTTGTCCCACTCGTCCCAGCATTTCAGATAGACGTTGCCCGCCTTGTCCTGCATGGTCGTCTTCAAGCCCAGCACGTTCTCGTAGTGCTTCACCGCAGCCGCCATGTCCATCACTTTCAGGCTGGCGTGGCCGATACGCATTACACCCATCACATGTCTCCTTCATGCCGCATTGATTGCAGCGTTGGTATATGGCTCGCCACCATGGCGGGCCTCTTGGAAAACGGTTTCTCCAGCTTGCCGATCACCTCCAGCCGCACCGCGCTGGCGGGCGCCACGCGGCAGGCCAGCGTGAAGCCGCACTGCTCTTCCTCGACACTGACGTGTGCGCGGCTGACAGGACCGATCGAGGTGACCGTGCCGTCGACGATGCGCACCTTGCAGACGCCGCAGCCGCCGTTGACGCAGCCTGCGGGGATGCCCTTGCGGCCAAGGCGCAGCATGCCGCGCAGCAGACTTTCGTCGGTCGCGCACGGGTAGCTTTCACCGGTCTGCGCGATGCAGACATTGAGCTTGGGGCGGGTCTCAAGGAGCATCGTGGCCGCCTCCTACACGCGCTGGAACAGCGGGCTGCGCTGCTGGCCGGCGTCAGCCGCCGAGATGAACTTCTCGGTGTAGATGTCGCGTTCGAACAGGCGCCCTTGCATCAGTGTGGCGATGCAGGCCTCGACCATCGGCGGCGGTCCGCACAGGTAGGCCTTGTGGCCTGCGAAGCCGCTACCGAAATGAGCCTTGGCGGCGTCGTGCACGAAACCGCGTGCACCACCCCAATCCGAAGCCTCGGGCTCGTTCGACAGCACCGGCACATAAGTGAAGTTTGGGTGCGCGTCGGCGAGCGCGCGAAACTCTTCGTCGTAGTACAGCTCGTCGCGCGAGCGCTGTCCGTAGACCAGGGTGATCGGCAGCGTGGAGCCGTAGAGCAGGTCCAGGATCATCGAGCGTGGGCTCGACAGGCCCGAGCCGCCGGCCATGAAGATCGTCGGCAGCGCCGCGGACTGGCGCACGAAGAAGCGGCCGTAGGGTCCGGACAGGCGCAGCCGATCCCCGGTCTTCAACGTGTGGTGCAGGTAGCCCGTGCCGGCGCCGCCTGCGACGATGCGCACGTTCAGTTCGATCTCGCCGGTTTGCTCGACGTCRGCGGGCGAATTGGCGATCGAGAATGCAC
>NZ_JBFUIU010001276.1:0-1836 GCF_056401695.1 Variovorax sp. P4_D9 | reverse complement strand
GTTCTACGTCGACGTCCTTGGATTCCAGGAGGGTTTTCGACCTCCGTTCAAGTTTCCCGGCCTCTGGCTCTACCGCGACGGCGACGGCGACGAGGCGGATTTCGGAGTGGTCCACATCATCGGCATCGACCGTGACGACCCCGAAGGCCTGAAGGCCTACCTTGGCGACAAGGCCGAGGAGTCGCTGCACGGAAGCGCCGCGGTCGACCATCTGGCCTTCCTCGCGACCGACCTGGTCGAAATGCATCGGCGCCTGCACGTCGCCGGCCTCGCGTTCCGCGAGCGCACGGTCCCGAGCCTTGGCCTGCACCAGGTTTTCGTGGAAGACCCTTCCGGCGTGACCATCGAACTCAACTTCCCGGCAGAAGAAGCCCTCGCGCACGGCTGAGCCCGAGCCACACATGGAGACTGCGATGAAAGAGACAAAGACGGCGATGGTGATTGGCGGCTCGCTCGGTGGGCTGTTCGCGGCGAACCTCCTGCACCGTGCGGGCTGGGACGTTCACGTCTACGAGCGCGTGGCCGAGGAGCTCGAAGGGCGCGGCGCGGGCATCGTGACCCATCCGGAATTGCTGGAAGCGCTGGGCCAGGCCGGCGTGGTTATCGACGACTCGATCGGCGTGACGGTGAAGGAACGCGTCACGCTCGGACGCGACGGTTCGGTTGTGGGCACGCGCCCGATGCCCCAGATACTCACCGCTTGGGGCCGGCTTTACAGCGTTCTGAAGGCCGCCTTCCCGATCGAGCGATACCACAATGGCAAGCACCTCGCCTCGTTCCAGCAGGGCGAGGAGGACGTCACCGCCACGTTCGCCGATGGCTCCCAAGCAAAAGCATCTCTGATGATTGCCGCGGACGGGTTCCGCTCGTCGGTGCGCCAGGCGCTCATGCCCCAAGCCAAGCCGCAGTACGCCGGCTACATCGCCTGGCGCGGTCTTGTTGAAGAGTCGGTGCTGTCGGAGAGGACGCTCAAAGAGCTTTTCCCGTACTTCGCGTTCGGCCTCCCGCCGCGCGAGCAGATGATTGCCTATCCCGTTGCCGGCAAGAACAACGCCGTGGAGGAGGGGGCGAGGCGCTTCAACTTCGTCTGGTATCGCCCGGCGGACGCGGCGACCACTCTGAAGGACATGGTCACCGATGCCGACGGCAAGGTGTGGCACGACGGCATTCCGCCGCCGCTCATCCGCACGGAAATTCTTGAGCAGGCGCGCCAGGCTGCCCGCGATGTCCTGGCGCCGCAGTTCGCCGAAGTGGTCGAGAAGACCGAGAACCTCTTCTTCCAACCGATCCTGGACCTGGAAACGCCGCAACTGGCCTTCGGCCGCGTCGCGCTTCTCGGCGATGCAGCTTTCGTCGCGAGACCGCATTGCGGCATGGGCGTGACCAAGGCGGCCGGCGACGCCGTGGCGTTGCTGGAGGCGCTCACCCGGAACGGTGACGTACCGGACGCGCTCAAGGCCTACGAACGCCCTCGTGTCGACTTCGGTGGGTTCATCGTCAACCACGCTCGAGCCCTGGGGGCGTACATGCAAGCGCAGCTCCTCACGGAGCACGAGCGCGAGATGGCCGAGCTATACCGGACGCCGGAGGCCATCATGAAGGAAACCGCGGTCTCCCCGAAGCAACATTGAGCGAAGCTGCGATGTCGACGAGTCAGCGTTCGGACGAAATCACACTGCGCTTTCTGGCGCAACCTGGCACCGTGAACTTCGGTGGCAAGGTGCACGGCGGAACGGTGATGTCTTGGATTGACCAGGCAGCCTACGCAGTAGCGACGACGTGGGCTCAGCGCTACTGCGTGACCGCCTACGTTGGTGGCATTCGCTTCGTGAACCC
>NZ_JBFUIU010001275.1:0-1837 GCF_056401695.1 Variovorax sp. P4_D9 | reverse complement strand
CCCCAGTACATGCTCTTCTGCTCCATGTACTGGAAGATGCCCTCGCGGCCCTTCTCGCGGCCGAGGCCGCTGTCGCGCCAGCCACCGAACGGGGTCGAGACCGAGAACTGCTTGTAGGTGTTGACCCAGACCGTGCCGGCCTGCACCGCGCGGCCTAGCCGCCAGGCGCGCTTGAAGTCGCGGCTCCAGACGCCGGCGGCCAGCGCGTAGACGCTGTCGTTGGCCTGCTTGATCAGCACTTCCTCGTTGTCGAAGGGCATCGCCACCAGCACCGGACCGAAGATCTCTTCCTGGCTGATGCGGGCGTTGTTGGTCAGGCCTTCGAGGATCGTCGGCGTGTAGAAATAGCCGCGCTCGAGGCCGTTGCCGTGCGGGCGCACGCCGCCGGTGCGGATGCGGCCGCCTTCCGACACGCCGAGCTCGACGTAGCGCTCGATGCCCTCGCGGTGCTTGGCGGTGATCAGCGGGCCCATCTGCGTGCTCTCGGACGCCGGGTCGCCGACGCGCAGCGCATTGGCGCCTTCGGCCAGCCGGGTCAGGAACTCGTCGTAGATCGAACGGGCGACGAACAGGCGCGAGCCCGCGATGCAGGATTCGCCCGACGAGCTGAAGATGCCGTAGAGCACGCCGGCGACCGCATGGTCGAGGTCGGCATCTTCGAGCACCATCGTCGGCGACTTGCCGCCGAGTTCGAGCGAGACCGGCATCATCTTGTCGGCCGCGATGTGCGCGATGTGGCGGCCCGTGGTGGTGCCGCCCGTGAAGGACACGCGCTTGACCAGCGGATGCTTGGTGATGGCATCGCCGATCACCGAGCCCTTGCCCGGCAGCACGCTGACGATGCCCTTGGGCACGCCGGCTTCTTCGCAGATGCGGGCCAGTTCAAGCGCCATCAGCGGCGTCACTTCGGCCGGCTTGACCACCACCGCGTTGCCCGCCGCCAGCGCCGGCGCCAGCTTCTGCGCCTCGCTCGCGATCGGCGAATTCCACGGTGTGATCGCCGCGACCACGCCCATCGGCTCGTGCACGCTCATCGTCACGAAGGGGCCGCGCGAGGGCGTGATGGTGTCTTCGAGCGTCTCGAGCGCGGCGGCGAAGAACTGGAATGTGCCGGCGGCGCTGGCCACCAGGTTGCGGGTCTCGCTGATCGGCTTGCCGTTGTCGAGGCGCTGCTTCTGGGCCAGGGCCTCGGACTGCTCGCGGATCAGCTGCGCCACGCGGTGCAGCACCGTGGCGCGCTGGTGCGGCAGCATCTGCGCCCAGCCGCTGGTCAGGAAGGCGTGGTGGGCGCGCGTGATGGCCTCGTCGACATCGGCCAGGCTGGCAGCCTTGAGGCGGGCGATCGGCTCGCCGGTAGCCGGATAGAGGCTCTCGTAGACGTCGCCGCCGCCGAGGCGCCATTCGCCGGCGACATTGAGGGGAAGGAGTTCGGAGGAAGTCATCGGTTTCTCTCTGTTCAGATCGCCAGCGCCGCGACGCGGTTGCGCAGTGCCCGCACGGCGCTGTAGACCGTCAGTGCGGAAGTCTTCGGATTGGCCGCCAGCGGCTTGTTGCGCATCGTGAGTTCGAAACTGCCGAACGCGCCCTGGGCCTCGACCACGTGGACGTTGTCGGCCACTGCCGGATCGGCGATCAGGCGCACCAGCGTGCGGTCGAGGCCGAGGCCGGCGAGCGACACGGTGGCGGCCACGTTGGCGTTCTTCGGATACAGCGTGGCGGCTTCGCGGGCACTGCCTTCGAAGATCACGGTCTCGCGGGTCAGCGCGTCGAGGTCGCGGCCCCGCTCGGCCGGGGTGCCCTTCCAGGCGCGCGGCGGCTTGCGGCCGGTGTAGCGCAC
>NZ_JBFUIU010001274.1:0-1846 GCF_056401695.1 Variovorax sp. P4_D9 | reverse complement strand
CCGGTTGTATCGTGTGATGCGCCTTGGACAGCTTCGGATGAAACGCCGGATCATTGTCCAGAAACTGCCCCCACCTGCTCAAGAACAGGGCGAGTTCGCTGGGCGGCCATGTTGCGTTTCCGCGTGAACCCTTTTCGTGATGAATCAGTTCAGCATGCGGCGTGTAAACGATGCGGTATCCCAGCATTCTCAGCTTGAGACATAGATCGACGTCATTGAAGTCGAGGCGGAAGCGTTCGTCGAATCCGTCGACCTCATTGAGCAGGCTCTTTCGCGTTGCGAACACCGCGCCGGTCACGATCGACCATTCACGGTGAACGGACGCCCAATCTTGGTACGAGTTCTCGGTGGGGGATGCGCCGATCCAGGCATGGGTGCACAGCCCGTACACCCCGCCAGGCATGCCTGCGTGCTGAATCKTGCCCGTGGGATAGAGCAGGCGGGCGCCAACTCCCCCGACATCGGTTTGGGTCGAGAAGCTTAGCAACGCCTGAATCCAATCGGGGGCTCGTACCGTGATGTCGTCATTCATCAGAATGACGTCTTCCGTCGTGGCTTCACGCCACAGGTGGTTCATCTTGGCCGCGTAGTTGAAACTCTCACCGCGGGCTCGATGAGTCAATATCCTGCGCAGTTTGAACGGCCACTGACGGCCGCGGTAGATGGCGTCGTTGTCGAGATCGTCGCCCAAGAGGACATTGAGTTTGTCCATCGGATAGTCGGAACTGGCAAGACTATCCAGGAATTGGAGAACATAGGGGATGCCGCGGCCATTGGCCGACGCCCCGACTGTCTGCCGCGTTGGGACGACGAGCGTGACTTCAGGCGATTCATGGAACAGCTTATCGACCCTCAAGCTGTCCGGCGTGAGGCCCGGCGTGATGTTGATCAAAGACCCCGCACTTCTCGGCCACCAGCGCTGGATCGCAGCGATGCGATCTTTGACATTGGCACGAAAACGCGGCCCCGAGTACCGTGCCAGCACCTCGGGAATCCGTCCGACGACGACGCCTGCTGCATGAGCCCGCAGGAGCAGGTCGAACGACGCGGCGCTACCGGCCTCGACGATGATGTCGCCGATCTGTCTTGCCGCCGCCGATCGAACGAAGAGCGGAAGTCCCACGTAGTCGCTCGCCAATGCCAGCGAGAGATCCCAGGTTGGCTTCAGCGACAGATCTAGCGCATCGGGCGCGGAGCCCGTACCGACATCGTCGCCGTAGAAGACGCCTACGTCCGGCCGCCGCTCCGAGGCACTCACGAGCAGTTCCCAGATAGACGGGTGAATCTCCAAATCGCGCGGTCCGATGATGAACCACTCGCCAAGTGAGATTCCTGTGCGGAACTTGGCCGCTTCCGTGGGGGCAATTGTCCCGTCGGCATTGCACCGAATCTGGTGCAGACCGTCCCGCTTCAATTCAGAAAGCCGGATTCCGTGGCTCATGGTGCGATCCTCCGTGCCGGCAACGCGGCTATCAGTTCGATTGGAAGCAACTGAGACAGACTTTCAATCATCCGATCGGCGACCGCGTCCTGCGACAACTTCTCGCGAATCCGCCGCACAGCGGCCTCGCATTTCGAGCTGTCACCCCTCACGGCCTCATCGGCAGCTGCGAGTAGTGCTTCGCTCAGCTTGGCTTCATCGACGGTTGCCCATGTGTTGCCGCTCCCATAGGCTCCATGGTCGTCTTCGAGGGCGCGAAGTTGGTAGTCGACTGGAAAGCCGCTGGCGATGTCGAGGAAGTCGCGCGTGCCGCTGTAATCCGTCGCGACCACAAGTTTGCCCATACCCATGGCTTCGGCCACCGTAAGGCCAAAGCCCTCGGCGCAATGCGGCGAGGCATAGATG
>NZ_JBFUIU010001273.1:0-1846 GCF_056401695.1 Variovorax sp. P4_D9 | reverse complement strand
GTCATGCAGTTCGAAGAGTCTTTGGGGAAGCTGGGTCCATTTGGCATAGGCCTCCGACAGCGCCTTCACGTCGGACGCATCCTCAGAGTTCCAGGTCCTGGCGAGGCCCTGCAGAGTGCGAAGGCGCTCTTCGAAGTCTGTCTTTGCCTCTTTGTACTTGGCGATGTCCGAAGGGTCACCGAAGATCAGGTACCCGCGAACGCGGAGTTGCATTTGCAGGAGGCTCGCCTGAGCTTGCTCGGAAGTCAGGGATGCCGGCAGCCGCGTGGTCTGTGCAGTATGGATGTCGCGCGTGACCGACTGGGAAGTGACAATGCCGACAAGCACGACAAGGCACGTGACCCCCGCCATGGCCGCAAACGCGAAGGCCAAGCGAGGGCCGATGCCGACGAGGCGGAACACTACGGTGCCTTTACGGCCCTGATGGGGATCAGGCCAAGAGAGGCGATGTATGAGCGTCTTTGCCTGTCGCGGCCCAGCCGCAAGGTGATTTCGTCGAAGTCGACTGCCGTTGCCTGCAGGGCAGCCTCCGGCGTCAGCTGACCGCTGGTTGCTTCAGCGAGATGCGCATCCAAGGCCTGCCAATAGCTGAAGGCTCCGGGGATGCGGAGATACGGGAACTGAAGAGGGTTGGAAAACGACTCCGAGTAGGCGCTGAGATAATCCCTGATGTCAGACTCGTTCCAGTTGAGTCGGACATAGTTTTCAACCGTTGCCGTGCCGTGTGGCGCTAGCATTTGACTGGTGCGGCCTGGGTCGATCCCGTCCCAACCACGAGCAGCGTAGACAAGGGCCTTTTCCTTGGTGCCCATGAGGGCGAGCAAGTAGTAGGCAGCCTCGGGTGACTTGGCGGTACGCGAGATGACACCAGCCCATGATCCGCCGACGGTGTTGCCGACGACGTTTCGCGAGTTCGTCTGTACCCATCGCTGGCCTGGGATGCTGTAGTACCGCATCGTGCCCGGTATGGGAGCGACGCCGAGTTTGCCCTTGACCTTGCTGCCCTCTTCCTGCGAGAGACCACCAAGGTCGCCCCATGTGAACGTCAGGGCTGCCTGACCGGACAGGAAGCAGTCCCAGGTCTTGCCCAAGTCCCAATCGAGCATCTCTTTGGGACCAAACTTCACCAGGTTCACGAAGTCGTTGAGCGCCTGGACATGCCCGGGGCTCTGGATGAGAGGGGCCATGGTTCGGGGGTCGAACCAGTAGAGCTTGTTGTTCTCAGGACCCACAACGTAGGGTGCCGAGAACGACATGAAATGAAACATGGCCTGCGACCCGGCGCGCAGGGGCATCGTCAGACCGTAGCCGGGCTGACCGTCACCGTTGAGGTCCTTGCCGGTGAAATACTCCGCGACGTCGCGGAACTGACTCATGGTCTGGGGTACGTCAAGGTCATACCCGTACCTGGCCTTGAAGGCCGCCTTGTGCTTGGGGTCGGCGAGCAAGTCGCGTCTGTAGTACATGACCTGGCCATCGTGGTCGTTGGCGACCATGTACTTCTTGCCCGCGTAGCTCAATAGCGCGCGGGGCGCGGGCAGGACGTCCTGGATGTCCCAACGCGGAAAGCGTGGATCTCTGTAGTACTTGTCGTACGAAAGGATGAAGCCGGACTCGACAAGTTCGCCAAGCCACCATGCCCCGGCTATGGAGATGTCGTACTTGCCGGACTGAGAAGCTGAGAGTCTTTCGATTTTCCGCTGAAGGCAGTGCGGAGCAACGCGCAGGAAGCTCGCGAAGCAAATTGGGTCGAAAGCATCACCGAGGTGCCAAGTCGAGGGCGTAGGCACTCGCCGAGGGCGCTGAGCGCCGCTTCAGGGCACGCCCCTCATACCGCCTTTGGGGC
>NZ_JBFUIU010001272.1:0-1849 GCF_056401695.1 Variovorax sp. P4_D9 | reverse complement strand
CCTCCAGCGGCGCCTCGCGCCACAGGGCCAGCGCCATCACGTAGTACACCACCGCCGCTGCCGGCAGCAGCCGCTCGCGCTGGCTGGCCTTGCCCGTCTCGGCGAGCACCTCGTCAATCAGCGGGCGCGGACACACCGCCGCAAGCACCCCGGCGCTGATCAGGTGCGCCGTGTCAACTCGAGCCGGTAGCGCCTTCCTTGTTCGTGCCATCGAATCCGTCCGTAGTGGAGACGGGACCGGATTGTCGCACAGAATTATCTAYCTAAACAGTATTGGACCTAGCCCTGGTCTCGCCTACCGCTTCGGAGCACGGGTGATGCGCAGGATGTGGTCTTCCCTGATTTCGAAGTCCGGAACATCCAGATCGGCCATCCACAGCAGTTGCGCGTCCTGGTCGGCGTACTGCTTGATCGCGCGGCCAGCGTAGTCCCATTCGCCAAAGCGGCATGGGTTGCGATACCCGCCTTGCCACGGGCGCACCGGCGCGTAGCGGTCCGCGCCCAGGGGCACGTGTTCTACCTCGCATCCGTCGGCCGGGCTCAGCAGGGAGTAGACGAAGAACGACGGACGCCCGGGCGCTATCGGACGCAGGTTCCAAGTGTGGGTGGTTTGCGCCCGAAGGTCATCGAGCATCGCATCGGTGGTTCGAACGAGGGCAAGCGGTGTACGTTGGAAGGTGTAGAACTTCGGGCTGCCCGCCGGAATCTCAGCAAGGTCGATTTCCAGGTAGGTTGCCTCTTTGCGTTCCAGCCCCGCCATCCACGACACGAAGGCGACCCAGGCGCCCATGGCGACCAGAAAGGCGATCACAAGCAGAGCACGACGTAGGGTCACTTCGTATCAAGCAAGCCGGCGACGAGACGAAACCTTTCGAACAATTGCGGGCACTCGCCTCTTCGGCGATTCCGTACGCTGAGCCGCGTGGGCCGAACAGGACTTGCCCCGCGTTGTGCGACGATACTCCATTCAATCGCGAGATGTCCTCCACTGCACAACCGCTAGTCGACACGCTCACGGAGGTCAACATTGTCGACCTCATGGACGCGGTCGGCCTATCGCGTTTTTGTGGCACACCATTGCGCCATCTGTTCCGGCCCATGGCTCGCCGCTTTGCATTGACTGCTCACGAGTTCGACATTCGCGTTGGCAAGGAGGGCCTTGCGCGAGGTAGCGCGTGGTTGATGAGCCGCATGACTGCTGGCCTGGTCACGTCGGGCTTGGGACACGTACCGACGCGGGGCCCTGTGGTCGTTCTGGCAAATCACCCCGGAATGACTGACACGGTCGCACTCTTCACCAGTCTCTCGCCGCGGCCGGACCTTCGAGTGATTGCTGCGGATCGCCTCTTCCTTCGTGCCTTGCCGAACGTCACGCAGCAGCTGATTCTTCTGCCAGAAGGCGCGGGAGGGCATATGGCTGTCGTACGAAGTGCGGCAAGGCATCTACAGGAAGGAGGCGCTCTGTTGACCTTCCCGGCGGGACACATCGAGCCCGACCCCGCCACGTTTGGCGCGCAGCGCGCCGTTGCGTCATTGAAGAATTGGTCCGACAGCTTCGTCTTGTTCGCCCGTCTGGTTCCTTAAGTGCGATTCGTGCCTGCGCTAGGAGCGTGTCGGGCTTTCCCGCCTACCCCGAGTGGGCGGCGGCTTGGACAATCGCGCCAGTTTAAATAGACCTCCACTGCATGAGCCGCTTCATTGCCGTAGATCGAGACACCGCCTACTTGCTGCCGCCGTCGGTTGATGAATGGCTACCGCAGGATCACCTGGCCCGCTTTGTCGTGGAGGTGATCGACCAGTTGGACCTGAGTGAGCTGGTGCGGCAATACGCGGGACGCGGCAGCAATGC
>NZ_JBFUIU010001271.1:0-1853 GCF_056401695.1 Variovorax sp. P4_D9 | reverse complement strand
ACGTGAAGATCCGCGGCAAATGGACCTACCTCTACCGGGCCGTCGATCGAGAAGGAAAGACGGTCGACTTCCGGCTGAGCGCCAATCGCGATGTCAAGGCGGCCAAGGCGTTCTTTCGCAAGGCGCTGGAGACGCAAGGCCGAGCTCCCGTGAGCGTCACGCTGGATGGCTATGCCGCCTCGCACCGCGCGGTGCGAGAGTTGCCCGTGCAAAGCTCACGRTGGAAAGACACGCGGTTGCGATCGTCGAAGTACCTCAACAACATGATCGAGCAAGACCATCGGGGCGTGAAGTCACGCATCAACCCGATGCTCGGGTTCAAGGTCTTCGACCGTGCTGCGGTGACGATCGCCGGCGTCGAGCTGCTGCACCGAGTTCGCAAGGGTCAGTTCAATCTCGGTCGGCTGCATGTTCGGGGCCAAGCTGCGCCCGCGATCTGGAATGCCGTGCTTTCGGCATAGCCTGCGCGGCCCTCTTTAGAGTCGCTCGGCTACCCCCAAACTTTGCACCAGAGCCCTTCTTCGTTGGGTGGGCATTGGGCAATCCCCATGCCACGCTGGCAGCAAGCCTTCTACCGATGATGGATCGACAGGACGTCGTTGGCGCCGACACGCGTGTCGCGGAAGAAGACAGTCTGTCTGCAGCGCCAGCATCTGCGGCCCGTGCAGCGGCTCACGGAGCTGCTGCACACCGGGTCCACGTCGTGGCATGTCCCTTGCTCATTTCTTCGTGCTGGCCAGTAAGCGCAACAAGGCAATAGAAATTGACTTCAAAGACATGCGACTTCATCGTGGTGGGATCGGGTTCAGGCGGCGGCGTTGTGGCCAGCCGGCTGAGCGAGAACGGGAAATACAAGGTTGCCTGCCTAGAAGCAGGAACGCGCGGCGCCCACTACATCTTCACTCGTCCTCCCGTGGGAGGCGGCGTCATGATCGAGAACCCCGAAGTCAACTGGTGCCAGTACGCGCAACCCAACCCGGAGCTCGGCGGACGACGCGTCTACATCGCACGCGGCAAGATCCTGGGCGGCTCGAGCGCCATCAACGGCTTGATCTACAACCGCGGCCAGCGCCTGGACTACGAGGCCTGGGAGCGCATGGGTTGCACCGGCTGGGCCTACAAGGACGTGCTGCCCTGGTTCCAGAAGCTGGAAAGCACGGACATCGGCACCGATCAATACCGTGGCCGCACCGGCCCGATGAAGGTCACGGTGGCGTCGAAGACCTCGCCCTTCTACGACGTCTTCATCCGGTCGGCGCAAGCCGTCGGACTGCCCCTGAACCCGGACTATAGCGCCGAGACCCAGTACGGCGTCGCGATGGCGCAGATCAATGTCTGGAAGGGCTTGCGCCAGAGCACCGCCACGCAGTATCTGCATCCGGCGCGCAACCGCCCCAACCTCTCGATCATCACCGGGGCGCACGTCACTTCGCTGATCCTCGAGGGCAAGCGCTGCGTCGGCGTGCGCTTGCGCCGCAATGGTGTCGACGAAGAGCTCCGGGCGAAGAAGGAAGTGATCCTCTGCGCAGGCAGCATCGGCAGCCCCCAATTGCTGGAGCTTTCGGGCATCGGAAATCCTGAAGTGCTTGGGAAGCATGGCATCCGCGTCGTGCAGGCCCTGCCGGGCGTCGGAGAGAACCTTCGCGATCACTTCGGCCCCTCCATGCAGTGGAAGTTCAACCGCAAGGGCCTCTCGCTTTCGCACCGCGGCCTCGGCTGGCGGCTCGTGCGTGAAGTGCTCTACTACCTGATCACGCGCAAGGGCTTCATCTCGCAGGGACTCGCGACGTTGCGCGTCTTCACGAAGTCGCACGAAGGCATCGAACAGGCCGACATCGCGCTGATGGCCAATC
>NZ_JBFUIU010001270.1:0-1856 GCF_056401695.1 Variovorax sp. P4_D9 | reverse complement strand
GTTGTACAGAGCGCCCGCCACGGCGTGCCCGCCTGTCGCCAACAACAGGGTGTACCCGTCGGGTTTCGCGCGAGCGACGGTGGCCGCAGCGATGGTGCCGCCCGCCCCGGCCTGTGCCTCGATGACAAAGGGTTGACCCAAGGTCTTCGTCATCTCGGCACTGACGACCCGTGCGATCGTGTCGGCATTTCCTCCCGCCGCGAAGCCCTGATAGATCTTGATGGGCCTGTCGGGGTACTGCTGGGAAAAAGCCGGAAGAGAGATTCCGCAGGCCAAGGCGAGGCCTGCGGCGAGAATACTGCGCCGCATCTGTTGTCTCCTGATTCTGCGAAAAGAGCGCCGCTCCACGCGACGCCCTGTAGTTCGCCGGCTTCTCAGTCCTGCTGAACAATCGGATTGCTGAGGACGCCAATACCTTCGATCTCGACCTCACAGACATCGCCAGGCTTCATGAAGCGAGGCGGCTTCTTGCTCCAGCCGACTCCAGCTGGCGTGCCAGTGGCAATGACATCTCCAGGCGTGAGCGTGAAGATCGTCGAGGCGTAGTTGATGAGCTTGGGGATGCTGAAGATCATGTGCCCCGTATGACTGGACTGCACGACCTCGCCGTTGAGACGGGTCTCGAGCTTGAGTTGTCGGCTGGGTTCGATTTCGTCGGCCGTCACCATCCATGGTCCGAAGCCGCCGGTCGATTCGAAGTTCTTGCCCGACGCGATCTGCTTGGCGTGGAACTGCCATTCGCGGACGCTGGCGTCGTTGTAGCAGGAGTAGCCTGCGACGTGGTCGAACGCTTCCGATTCGGGGATGTTGCGCCCCCCCTTGCCGATGATGACGGCAAGTTCGCCTTCCCAATCCAGCGATTCCGACACGTGCGGACGCACGATCGCCTGGTTGTGGGCGCATTGCGAACGCCAGACGCGCAGGAAGATCGGGGGTTGCTCCGACAGTTCGCGATTCATACCCGCCGCAAGAACCTCCTGGTGATGATCCATGTAGTTGCGCACCGCGCAGACGATCTTCTCGGGCCGAGGGATGACCGGCAGGAAGGTGATTTCAGCCAGCTTGGCGACGACGGCCAGCCCCTCAACGTGCTGGGCCGCTTGCAGGTAGTCCCCGGATGCGATGTAGTCGGCCAATGTGGCTTGCTGAGGGCGGGTCTTGCCGAGATCCACGACGCCCTCGCCCACGACGGCCCCCCAGGTTTCGCGACCTTGATGAACAAAAGACAACAGTTTCATTGGAGCTCCAGATTAGGAAAGAAGAAAGAAGGTGGACGGACAACCGACTAGGCGGAGGGAGGTGCTACGCCGGCAGGCGACTTGGCCTCGAACTGTTCTCGCCACTGTCCCAAGGGCATGAAGGTCGGGTCCTGCCGGCAGATCGCTTCCGTTTCGCGCATCAGCGTCTCGTCGTCCTTGGACAGATCCAGAGGATCCCCATGCGGCTGCGCCACGTAAAACGGGGTGTCGACGTAGATCTCCACAGTGTTTCCTTCGGGGTCGAGCATGTAGACCGACAGCGCATTACCGTGATTCAGTCCACGCACGTTCGTCGCACCGCGGGCAACCGCGCGCGCCGAGACGTCACGCAGGTGCTGAATGCTTGGAACGACGAATGAGATCTGCATGACCGTGCTGAACTTGGCCTCGGCCGGCCGCCCCGATGCCAGGACCAACTGATGATGCTGGTCCGGGCTCGCGCTGGTGAATACGAGCTGGTTCTTGAAGGTTCGACCTTCGCCCCGGTCCGTGATGGTCAATTCAAAGGTTTCGGTATAGAACGCCACCATCCGCTCGAGATCGGTGACGAAGATGCCAAAGTGGGAAGGCGTTGGTCGATTGACCTTGAGCATGATG
>NZ_JBFUIU010001269.1:0-1859 GCF_056401695.1 Variovorax sp. P4_D9 | reverse complement strand
ATCGAGGCGCGAGCGCGGCAGGCCGCGCGCCAGCAGCGCCGCCTCGACCGCATCGACGCGGGCCAGCGACAGGTTGGTGTTGTAGCGGCTGATGCCGCCGACCTGGTCGGCCGAGCCTTCGAGCGAGACGATGACGTCGGTGTTGCGCAGCAGGTAGGGCATGAAGTCGTCGATCCGCGCGGCCTCGGCGGCGCCGAGCACCGCGCTGTCGAAGTCGAAGTAGAAGGCCGCCGGCTCATGCACGTAGAACTCGCGGTGCCGCTCCACCGCCTCGTCGAAGGTGGCCGAGGCCCCGTCCGCCACCGCCAGGTGCTCGTCGATCACCTTGCCCGAGCGGATGCCGAAGCCCCAGTGCACGGAGGCGAGATCGAGACCCTTGTCCTGCGCCATCGCAACCGATTCGAACTCGAAGTCGAGATCGACCGCCGCGCTGGCGAGGCCGGGCTGGTCATAGAGCGCGGCCGAACGGATGTCTGCGGCATCGTTCGAGCGCTTGAAGCCCGGCGTGCGGCCCAGCACGCCGCCGGTGCCGCCGCCGTAGAAGTCCGGCTGCTTCACCTGCCCGACCGAGCCCACCGTGCCCGGCGCCGCCGGCTGGAAATTGAAGCTCGGCGACAGCGCCTGGCCCGCCGGCGCCGAACCGCCGCCGGTACCTCCGTGGTAGACGTCGGTGAAGAAGCCGCCCTCGACGCCGGTGTCGGGGTTGTCCTCGGTCAGGATGCCGGGGTCGCCCAGCGCGCCGCGCCCCGCACGGTCGGCCGGCAGCGATCCGGGCTGGACATCGGCGCCCTTGACGTCGGTGAGCTTGACCACCTGCACCATCTCGATCTGGTTCGACAGCGGCGCCGCCTCGCCCGGCACGAAGCGGATGTAGCCGTCGAGGCCGCTGTGGGTGGGCGGCGTGTTGCCGCCGCCCTCGCGCGTCTGCAGGTCGATCTCGAAGCCGCCGTTGGCCACCGGAAAGCTGCCGTTGCGGCTGCAACGGATCGCGTCCGGTGCGGCGCTGCCCGACTGCTGCGCGACGTGCGCCAGCTCGTGCGCGGTCAGCGCATCGTCGCCGGGCGTTCGGCCCGCACCGAAGAACACATCGTGGCCGTGCGTGAACGCATCGGCGCCGAGGTCGCGGGCCAGCAGCGCGGCCTGGGTTCCGGTGTGGGTTCGCACCTGCCCGAAATCGGCGCCCAGGCGCTGTGCCATCGCGGCGCGCGTGCGGATATCGAGCGACTCGCCGCACGAACCCGCCTGCTCCGCGATCGGCGATGCGCGGCGCTGCGGAGGCTGGGCGCGAGGCGCCTGGCCCTCCCCCTGCGTGGGCCGCGCCGCCGCCCGCTCGGCCTGCTGCTCGAAGGCATCGCCCGCGCGGCCCACGTTGATCCGCATGAAACGCGGCACGCCGCTGCGCTGCAGCGGCGCGGCCGCCCGCACACCGGCTCCCGAGGGCAGGTTGCCGGCGCGCTGGGCGCCGGACTGCCGCCTGTTCGCATGCCTCATGGCGCACCTCCTTGTCGACTCATGGTCCGGCTCCCTGCAACGCGGCCCTGCGCGTGGATTCGTAAGCGTGGCGCGCGGCATCGAAGGCATCGGCGCCCCACTGCGCGCGCAGGCGCCGCAGCAGAGGCTCGAAGGTCGCGCGCGCGAGTTCGGGGCCAAGCAGATCGCCCAGCGTGGCCCATCCGGCAGCCAGCGCGCCGTAGGCGGCCGGCCTGTCGCCCGCCTGTTCGTCGATGCGCGACAGCGCCACCGCCGCGCCGATGTAAGGCGTCGGCGCACGCGAGGCCAACGCATGCGTGCGGGCCGCGAGCGCGTGCCTGCGGGCCGCCTTCGGCTGGCCCCGTTCGAGCGCATGGGTGGCCGACAGC
>NZ_JBFUIU010001268.1:0-1861 GCF_056401695.1 Variovorax sp. P4_D9 | reverse complement strand
GCTGCCGACCTTGGCGCGCGCCAGCACTTCCTTGATCACGAGGGCCCCGAGCTCGGTGGCCGGGATGTTGGCCAGCGATCCGCCGAACTTGCCCACGGCGGTGCGTGCGGCTGAAACGATGACGATGTCTTCCATGGTGTGCTCTCCGATGCGTGGTTTGAAATGACAGAAAAGGTGGAGGGTCAGGCCTTGGCCCTGACGTAGCGGCCCGGCGCCGGCTCGCTCGCCTTGTAGGCGCTGCCTTTGCCGTAGGCCTTGGGGGCAGGGATCTGCTTGCCCGCATGGGTCTTCAGCCAGTCGGACCAGTCGGTCCACCAGCTGCCGGGATGCTCGTTCGCGCCAGCCAGCCATTCGGCCTGCGTCTTCGGCAGCTTGCCGTCGGCACGGATCCAGTGGCTGCGCTTCTTCTTGGCGGGCGGATTGATGACGCCCGCGATGTGGCCCGAGGCGCCCATCACGAAGCGCTTCTTGCCTTTCAGCACCTGCGTCGATGCATAGGCGCCGCCGATCGGCACGATGTGGTCCTCGCGCGAGCCGTAGATGTAGACCGGCGCCTCGATGGCGCCGAGGTCGACCTGCTCGCCGGCCACGGTCAGGGCGCCGGGCACCGCGAGCTTGTTCTCGTGGTAGGTGTTGCGCAGATACCAGCAGTACATCGGACCGGGCAGGTTGRTGGCGTCGCTGTTCCAGTAGAGCAGGTCGAAAGGCGGCGGCGTCTCGCCCTTGAGGTAGTTGCCCACCACGTAGTTCCAGACCAGGTCGTTGGGCCGCAGGAAGCTGAAGGTGGAGGCCAGCTCGCCGCCCTGCAGCAGGCCGCCCTTCCCCATCTGCATCTCGCGGAACTGGACGAAGTTCTCGTCGATGAAGATGTCGAGCACCCCGGTGTCGGTGAAATCGAGCAGGGTGGTCAGCAGCGTCACCGAGGCGGCCGGCTGCTCGCCGCGCGCCGCGACCACCGCCAGCGCGGTGCTCAGGATGGTGCCGCCAACGCAGAAGCCCAGGGTGTCGATCTGGCCGCCGCTCTTGTCCTGCCCGGTGATCTCCTGCGTGACATGGATCGCCTTGATGGCCGCGTCCTCGATGTACTGGTCCCAGGTGTAGTGCGCCATCGACGCATCGGGATTGCGCCAGCTCACGACGAACACCCGGTGCCCCTGCTCCACGGCATAGCGGATCAGCGAGTTCTCGGGCTGCAGGTCGAGGATGTAGAACTTGTTGATGCAGGGCGGCACCAGCAGCAGCGGCCGCTCGAAGACCTTGGCCGTCAACGGCTTGTATTCGAGCAGCTGGAACAGATCGTTCTCGAACACCACCGCGCCCTCGGTGCTGCCGACATTGCGGCCGACTTCAAAGGCGCTTTCGTCGGTCATGCTCACATGGCCCTGCTGCAGGTCGTGCAGCAGGTTCTGGATGCCCTTGGCGATGCTCTCGCCCTGGGTTTCGAGCGCTTTCTTCTGCGCCTCGGCATTGAAGGCCAGATAGTTGCTGGGCGCCGAGGCCGCCATCCACTGCTCGACCGCGAAGCGAAGCCGCGAACGGGTCTTCTCGTCGGCTTCGACGGCTTCCGCCATGCTCATGAGGGTGCGCGCGTTCAGCAGGTAGATCGCGGCCGAGAAGGACGAGACCGGGTTGCTGCCCCAGGCCGCGGCGGCAAAGCGCTTGTCGGCGCTGGCCTGGGCGGCGAAGCCCTTCTGCCAGAGTTGGGTGGCCTCGCTGACGTATTGCTCCTGCAGCTGGCGCAGCTTCTCGGGGGGAAACGAGAGCTTGGGCACCTGGCTCCAGGGCGCTCCTACCGAGGCGCCCCCAGGCGCGCCGAGCGATTGAAAAGATTCGAGGGCTTTCTCCCATCCCTGCGTGAGGG
>NZ_JBFUIU010001267.1:0-1861 GCF_056401695.1 Variovorax sp. P4_D9 | reverse complement strand
GGCATGGCTCGCATGGCGATGATGACGCGCGCGGTCTGGACGCCCGGCTATGCAGTACTGATGTTCTTCATGTGGTGGGTCATGATGGTCGCGATGATGCTGCCTGGCGCAGCGCCAGCGATCCTTTCGTTTGCGACGGTCAATCGCAAGCAGTGCGACGCAGGCCATCCCTACGTTGCGACGAGCATTTTTGCGATTGGCTATCTCGCTGCCTGGGCTGGCTTCAGCCTGGTCGGGGTCATCCTGCAGTGGGGGTTCGAGCGCACCGGGCTCCTTTCACCGATGCTCGTCGCGACCAACGCGGTTTTAGGCGGCTTACTGCTGCTCGCCGCCGGCGTTTACCAACTCACCCCGGTCAAGCATGCCTGTCTTCGCCACTGTCGATCGCCGCTTGCATTCCTTAGTACCCATTGGCGGCGGGGCGCCCGTGGCGCGCTACGCATGGGTCTTTTGCACGGGGCTTTCTGCGTCGGCTGCTGCTGGTTCTTGATGGGGCTGATGTTTTTCGGCGGCGTGATGAACCTCTACTGGGTTGCGGGCCTCGCGCTGTACGTACTGTGCGAAAAGACTGTCCCTGCGGGGCACTGGATCGGCTACACGACCGGCGTCGCTCTGCTCGTCTGGGGTGCCGGGATGCTGGCGCTCGCGTTTTAAGAAGGGGCATACAGGCATCACGCGGCCTGTTGGATCACGAGAGAGCAGTTCGAAAGTTGCGCGCCCGGTCAGCTTCCCGTGGCCCCTGCCAACTCACAGTTCCGGCCATATCCGTGTGCTCCGAAGGCGCCGCACGCAACGACCGCTGCCCGAGTGCAGCAGGCTCGCCTCCGGATTGCTCAATACTGCGATCCCTATTCCCTGGTGGAAGGGCTACTCTCTGCGCATGTCGGCGTAACCCCCAGCCCCTGACGAACAGGCCACCGCGTTAGGCGAACTACCCAGCGTGGAAATCCAGGCTAGGGAAAGTGGTCAAAACGGGGAGGTTCGATTCCCTTCACCCGCTCCAACCGATCCCGGCATCTACACGGGATTCCGCGGCTGGCGCTGGATCACCGGGCGCTGCGATGGCAGGCAAACAATGCTGACCGGAAGCGGACTTCTTGCGATCGATTACAGACGTAGCGTGATGCAAGGCTTTTCGTTTTGCTCGCGCCACGGCGTTGGCAGCAGGCCCTATGCCGTTAGTCGATAGGCCGTCGAACTCCTTGAAGTTTGACAGAGCGCTGCCGAGTATGGACCTTGCCACGCCGGTCGTGGCGCGGCAAAGGAGGTCTTATGCGTTCACTCCCTGCACGACACTTGGTAGCCGCCGGCCTTGCGCTAACCTTAGTCTCGGGTTTTTCCGGATGCGGCAAGAACGTCTCGCAATCCTTGGTGAAGACGATCGACGCTGCGGAGAGCCGGAAGGTCGATGCCGCAGCTGCCGATCCGGCCCCTTACATCGGTGACACGTTCTCGGATGTCGAACACGCGCTGGTGAGAAAGAGCGAAGACACTGATCCCCCTGCACCGACGTTTTGAGCACCGGCGATCGGCGCAATCGCTTGCGACGAGGCCTCGCGTGCCAGCGCGGGCTTAGGGCGAATGGCACTTACTTTGGCTCGTACGCATGACCATGCTTCTCGACATGTCGGCGAGCCTGGGCGCGCGGCACCTTCAACCAAGGGTAGGGTTTTGGCCACTCTTGTCCAAGACAGAAGGCGTTGAGCCATCCCGATGCGTGGGGTAAAAAGTTGTCGCCAAACGAACTTCCACCCCACTCACGAGAGGCCCAACGTGAAAGCATCATGCAGCATGTTCAGTCAGATCCTCAAGCTGATTCCGCGCATCGAGTTCGAGCACATCGTCAAGCGCACCCAGGCTG
>NZ_JBFUIU010001266.1:0-1865 GCF_056401695.1 Variovorax sp. P4_D9 | reverse complement strand
ATGCCATGCTTGGCCAGCAGCTTGACCTCATCCATCACGCCGGCCGTGTGCAGCAACGCCTTCGACGGGATGCAGCCGACATTGAGGCAGACGCCACCGAGCGTGGCGTAGCGCTCCACCAGCACCGTCTTCATGCCGAGGTCGGCGCTGCGGAAGGCGGCCGAGTAACCACCGGGGCCGGCGCCGAGCACGAGCACCTCGCACTCGACGTCGGCCTTGCCGGCGTAGCTGCCGGCCTTGGGCGCGGGCGTGGCGGCAACGGCTGCCGGTGCGGGCGCGGGGGTCGGCGTCGCGGCCGGAGCGGCCGCCGCTGTTTCGATCACGAGGATCACCGAGCCTTCGCTCACCTTGTCGCCGAGCGCGACCTTCAGCTCCTTCACGGTGCCCGCATGGCTCGACGGAATCTCCATCGAGGCCTTGTYGGACTCCACCATGATCAGGCCGGTATCGACCGCGATGACCTCGCCGGGCTTGACCAGCAGCTCGATGATCGCGACATCCTTGAAGTCGCCGATGTCGGGSACCTTGACTTCCACCATGTGTGCCATTTGGGAGCTTCCTTCAGAACAGCACGCGCCGCAGGTCGGCGAGCACGTTGGCGAAATAGACGTTGAAGCGCGCGGCGGCGGCGCCGTCGATCACGCGGTGGTCCCACGACAGCGAAAGCGGCAGCGTGAGGCGCGAGGTGTAGGTCTTGCCGTCGGTGGAGTGCTGCTTCCAGTAGCTCTTGCACACGCCCATGATGGCGACCTCGGGCGCGTTGATGATGGGCGTGAAGTAGATGCCGCCGATGCCGCCGAGCGAGCTGATGGTGAAGGTTCCGCCCGACATCTGGTCGGGCTTGAGCTTGCCGTCGCGCGCAAGCTTGGCGAGCTCGCCCATCTCCCTGGCGATCTCGGGCACCGTCTTGCTGTCGACGTCGCGGATCACCGGCACCATCAGGCCGTTGGGCGTGTCTGCGGCGAAGCCGATGTGCCAGTAGTTCTTGAGCACCAGCGCATCGCCATCGAGGCTGGCGTTGAACTCCGAAAACTTCTTCAGCGCGGCCACGGCCGCTTTCATCATGAAGGGCAGCATGCTGATCTTCACGCCGGTCTTCTCCAGCTCCTTGTTCATCTGCACGCGGAAGGGCTCGAGCTCGGTGATGTCGGCCTCGTCGTGGGTCGTGACATGCGGAATGACGACCCAGTTGCGGTGCAGGTTGGCCGCGCTGATCTTCTTGATGCGCGACAGTTCCTTGCGCTCGATCGGTCCGAACTTGGCGAAGTCGACCCTGGGCCAGGGCAGCAGTTCGATGCCGCCGACGCCACCACCTGCAGGGCTTGCGCCAGCCTTGCCAGCGGCAGGCGCGGCACCCCCACCCTTCGCAAAGGCCTCGACGTCGGCGCGCACGATGCGGCCGTGGTCGCCGCTGCCCTTCAACTTTCCGAGATCGACGCCGAGTTCGCGTGCCAGCTTGCGCACGGCGGGACCGGCGTAGGCGAGCGCGAAGCCAGCTTCGTCGAACGCGCCGCCGGCGGCTGCGACGGCCTGCGCCGGTGCGGGCGCGGCGGATGCTGCAGGCGCCGGTGCGGCAGCGCTCGACACCGGCGCATCGCCCCTCGCGAGCGACAGGATCACCGAGCCCTCGCTGACCTTGTCGCCCAGCTTCACGGCGATGGACTCGACCACGCCGCCGCGCGGCGCGGGCACGTCCATCGTGGCCTTGTCGGATTCGAGCGAGACCAGCGGATCTTCGGCCTTCACCATGTCGCCCGGCTTCACGAAGATCTCGATGACGGGCACATCGCTGAAATCGCCGATGTCGGGAACCTTGATGTCGATTGCGTTGCTCATGTTCTGCCTTGCCTCAGACGGTCCAGGGG
>NZ_JBFUIU010001265.1:0-1867 GCF_056401695.1 Variovorax sp. P4_D9 | reverse complement strand
GCCGTCAGTGGAAGCCCGCGAGCCAAGGACAGCAACCGAAGCAGAAGTTGGCTGGCTCGGCAGCCCACCGGGAAGCAGCCGTTCAACGCCGCGCTCACCGGCGGGCCGAGCAACGCGAGGCCCGTCCGAGTGCAGCGCGTTGTTAGGCGACATGACCCACCTCCGAGTCAGCGCGCGCGCCGGTAGTGCATGGCGACCGCGCCGCTGCGGAGCGCCTTCGCCGAGATCAACTCGAGCCGTCGAGTGCTGGGCAGCCCGCTCTCGTACAGGGTCGGGCCGTGGCCGGCAATCCTGGGGTGGACGAGTAACTTGTACTCGTCGATCAGATCCAGCCGGTCCAACTCGGTCGCGAGCTTGCCACTACCGAGGAGCACGCCGTCCGGGGTCGCGTCCTTGAGCTTCTGTACGCCCGCATGCAGGTCGCCGGCGATGTGGTGGCTGTTGGTCCACGGGAAGTCCTTTCGCGTCGAGGACACCACGTACTTCGGCTTGGCCTCCAGCTTGACCGCCCACTCGCGCATCGCCGGCGGTGCCTCCGCGTCGCCGCGGGCGACCGCTGGCCAGTAGCTCTCCATCATCTCGTAGGTGACGCGGCCCCACAGCATCGCCCCGCCCTCGTCCATGAGGCGGGTGAAGAAGGCGTGCGTCTCGTTGTCGGCGATTCCTTCCTGGTGGTCGACGCAGCCGTCCAGGGTGACGTTGATACTGAAGGTCAAGAGACCCATGGTGTCCTCCGATCGAGATACGCGACGAGCCGCTCGCCGTCTGGCTCCAAGGGCACGAGCCCAATTCGCGAGGTGCTCACCCTGTGTCGCCTAACTACTAGTTTATCCAGCACGTCGTGCCGCACAACTCCGCCGACTGTTGCTTAACCAAGTCGGCGCAATTCACGATAAGGCCTTGTGCAGCAAAGAAAATCCGCCCGGCAGGCCGGAACTCAGCGCCATCAAATTGATGCAGAAAGCGGCGTCCATCGGGGCGACTCTGCCAGCAGTTCGAATCCGGCCCAACAATAGATATTCCCGGACAGCTACGTCGCAACCGCCATGCTGGCTGCCGATACCCGGCCGCTCGCGGGTGACGGCTCCTGGCCCGAGACCCGACGTTTGGCGCAGGCGTGCTGACCGGCAGCAACCGCTGCCAAGGCGCAGTTCGTGGCATCAACCTCGACTACCGCAAAGGGCCCACAACGGCTGTTCGGATCTTCAGTTAGCAGCCGTTCAAGACGGGGGTCACCGCAGCCTTAATTTTCAAGAACGGGGCCGCCCAACTGTGAAACCTCTGCGCGCAAGCTGTTGATTTTCCTAGCTCTTCAAGAGTGACAATCTCGGAGGAGCTCAGTTCCAACAGGAAGAATCCTGCATGGATGTTCCCTCCAGGTGCGAACGGCCCTGGCGGGCGAGCGGCATTGTTGCGATCTTTGTTGCGCAGCGAAACAATAATCGAAACAAAGCTGGGTGAGTCTCTGAACCCACCGCCGTGGCACCCGACATCGACCGATTCAGGGTCGCCGGCGAGAGGCGTACGAAACGGCCCGGAGAGCGTAGCGAGGATGACTTCCGCAAGCTTTCCGCGCCGGAGCAATCCCAGATAGTTGGCGAGATTCTTCGGGCGATGGTGGAACTGCTAGCCTGGATTTCCACGCTGGGTAGTTCGCCTAACGCGGTGGCCTGTTCGTCAGGGGCTGGGGGTTACGCCGACATGCGCAGAGAGTAGCCCTTCCACCAGGGAATGGGGATCGCAGTATTGAGCAATCCGGAGGCGAGAACGATGGGCAAGTGGGCGCGGCGGTGGAAGTGGACGCGGACCTCGGAGTCGGTGACCGAGACGTCGGCGGGAGTGTCGATGAGGTCACGGAAGACGGAAG